>CAYULE010000034.1:0-18851 GCA_964445385.1 uncultured Smithella sp. | reverse complement strand
ACACAGGGCGCAAATCCGGCAAAACGCGTCATGCCTGCCAGAAATTCCCGATTGCCGTTGATCATCTCCTGCACCAGCACCGGCACATACCGGCCCGCCGCCTTCTGGATGTTATCAAATGCCTTTTTAACCTGAGCTTCATTTTCAAGATTCAGCGCAATCAACCCCTTGCCGCTCTTGTGTTGAATATCCCAGCTGCAAACCTTAAGCGCAACGGGATACTGAATTTCTTCGGCGGCATCAACAGCCTCTTGTTTTGTTGACGCCAGAACTTCTCTGGTCACCGGAACGTCATAGAGGACCAGCAGCTTTTTTGCTTCAAACTCACTCAGAGCCGTCTGCCCATTATCCAGCGCCTGCCTGATCAGATCGGCCGCGACCTGATTCATTTGCGGAAGGACCAATTCTTCCGGTTGCCTGCGTTCTTTGATCAGCTTGTATCGGTAGAGCGAACCTAAGGAACGGGCCGCATTTTCCGGTGAAAGAAATACGGGCGTGTTGGTATCCTGATAGCCTTTCGTATAGGTATCTTCATGATCAAAAAATGTTGATATCAGCATGGGAATATTGTAACGGTGCGGCAATTCAAAAGCATCGGGAACCACGGTTCCGGCGATCTTTAAAAATTCTTCCAGGCTCAGCCCGCCGGTAAGATCATTAACATGAGTATAGATCTCGCTTAAGAAACCGGAATGCATGATTCCATGGATGATGATGGCGTCGACCTCGCCGCTTTTCATCAATATTTCGGGAAGGGTTATCGCAAGCTTCTCGATGCTCAAATCAAAAGTCAGGTCAATCGGATTGGCTGCGGATGCATGCATTTCGATTTGCGGCTTGATCTGCTCTTGCAACTGATCGGAGAGGCGGGGAACGTCCAGGCCGACTAAATCACACGTATAAGCAATAGAAGTTCCCGGACCGCCGGAATTGGTCAGAACACCGACACGCTTCCCCCGCATGGGCGGCTGAGTCGCCAGCGTCCAGCCATGCATGTAGAGATCTTCGACGCTGCCCACACGGATAATACCTGCTTGTTTCAAGATGCCGTCATAAAGAAAATCAGGACCGGCCATCGCTCCCGTATGGCTCGATCCGGCGCGCGCGCCAGCCGCAGATCCGCCGACATACAGGGCAACAACCGGTTTATGCCGGGTTACCCGGCGGGCCACCTCCACAAACCTTCGTCCATCGCGAATGCCCTCAATATAAAGAATGATCGCTTTGGTCTGCTCATCTTCACCGAGGTATTCCAGCGCATCGACGATATCAATATTGGCTTCATTGCCCAGGCTGATGGCCTTGCTGAAGCGTATACCTTTTTTTCTCAAATAGGGCAGAACCTGCGTGACGTAAGTACCGCTTTGCGAGGCGAAACCCAGACTCCCCGGTCCGGCCGTAAAAGGCGCGACCGTTGTGTTCAAAGAAATCTCGGAATTGATGATTCCCAGGCAGTTCGGCCCGACAAAACGAATTTCGTAGGCCTTTGCCACTTCATTGACAACATTTTCCATATCCAGCCCCGCCGTTCCTATTTCCTTAAAACCGGCGGTAACAATAATCGCCCTTTTCGTCCCGATTTTGCCAAAACTCTCTAAAAGGGAAATAACGGAATGGCTGGGGATAATGAATATCGCCAGATCCGGCACTTCCGGCAAATCTTCGGGTCGGGCATAAGCTTTGTGGCCCAGGACTGTTTTTTCCGTCAGGTGAATCGGGTAAAATTTGCCTTTGTAGCCGTCCTTCAAAATGCTTAGCGTCTGTATGGTACCCATTTTTCTGGGGTCATTATTAGCGCCCGCAACCGCAATCGATCGCGGATTCATCAGTAATTGCAAAGGGTTTTCCGACATGTGGCTGATTCCTTCTATTGATTATTCAAATTTGCTGCCTGCAAGTACAAACAAAGAGCCCTGTCTGTCAAGGTAAAATGCTGATTTCTTGAAGATTGCCCTTCGCAGTTCCTACTGAAAACCAAGCAAAATCGCCGATTATTTGACAGTACTTCGCATATCTGAAAGAATTTCGTCAATAAATTGACCATTATACTTTCCAGATTTTTAACATTGATCGCCTCATAAAAAGTCCCCAGCCTATCATTTTCACGTAGGCGGAAATCCATAACTGACTTAAATAACTGAATTTCAAACTATTAAAAAGGCCGCACCTCTCCGTCAAACATCTTCAAACAAAGAAGGCATTGATATTGCATTATCTTATATTATGGACAGTAGTAATAGCAAAAATAGAATTATGAGAAATAATATATTGAATCTTGTGAAAGAGTATTATCTTCAAAATATTCCACACAAGGTCTTCATTCCCGGAAAAACACCTGTTCATTATGCAGGCCGTTTTTACGATGAAAATGAAATGCAGGCCGCGGTTGAAGCATCTCTTGATTTCTGGCTAACCGAAGGCCGCTTTGCTTCCCGCTTTGAATCCGATCTGGCCAGAATTGTCGGTACCCGTCACGCTGTTTTAGTAAATTCAGGATCTTCCGCCAACCTTCTGGCCGTCACGTCATTAACAGTCAATCTCCTCGGTAAGCGCCGCCTGAAACCCGGTGACGAAGTCATCACGGTTGCCGCCGGTTTCCCGACGACAGTTAATCCTATCATTCAAAACCGTTTGGTTCCCGTGTTTGTCGATGTGCATATTCCAACATATAATATTCTGACGCAAGATATTGAAAAAGCGATAAGTCCCAAAACACGGGCGATATTCTTAGCCCACACGCTGGGCAATCCTTTTGACATTGATCAAATCATGGCCATTGCCAGGGTCCACAATCTTTTTGTGATCGAAGATAATTGCGACGCGCTGGGCTCAACTTACAAAGGTAAGTTCACGGGTGCTTTCGGTAACCTTTCTACCTGCTCATTTTACCCAGCTCACCACATTACGCTGGGTGAAGGCGGCGCAGTGCTGACCACTGATGATACCCTGGACAGAGTTAGCCGTTCGCTTAAGGACTGGGGCAGAGATTGCTACTGTAAGCCCGGCACAAACAATCACTGCGGTAAAAGATTTTCAGGACAGCATGGAACCTTACCTGATGGCTATGATCACAAATATGTCTATTCTCATATTGGCTATAATTTGAAAGCCACAGAATTTCAGGCGGCCATTGGTGTGGAACAATTAAAGAAACTAGATACTTTCTGCGATAGTAGGCGCAAGAACTTTCAGTATTGGCTGGAACGTTTTAAAAAATATGAAGATCTTTTCATCTTGCCTGAAGCTACAGAAAATTCAGATCCGGCATGGTTTGCTTTCCCCTTGACGGTGCGAAATGACAAAGCAGGCTTTTCAAGAAACGACCTGACCGCATACTTGAACGAGCATCTTGTGGAAACGCGAAATTTATTCGGTGGTAATCTTTTACGCCAACCGGCCTACCGGGACATCACCTGCCGCCGGATTGGTGAGCTGCCCAACACGGACCGCATCATGAATGACACCTTCTTTCTGGGAACCTATCCCGGCCTGGGGAAGGAACAAATTGATTATACAGTCGATATCATTGACCAGTTTTTGTCGTTATGGGGAATAAAATGAATAAGCCGGCACCGAAAGCAAAAAAACTGTTTACGGATATTTATAAAGGGAAGCGTGTGCTTGTCACCGGTGACACAGGCTTTAAGGGTTCATGGCTGTCTTTATGGCTTTGCGAACTCGGCGCTACCGTCACCGGAATGGCGCTTCCGCCTCAGACTCAGCCTTCTCATTTTCAGCTGGCTGCGCTGACCAAAAAAATTCGTCATATCGACACGGACATTCGCAACCTGGAAAAAGTTAAAAGAGTCTTCAGGCAGACCAAACCGGAAATAGTCTTTCACCTGGCCGCCCAAGCGCTTGTACGGGATTCTTACAGTGATCCTAAAACAACCTTTGACACCAACATTGGCGGTACGGTCAATATTTTAGAGGCAATCAGGCAGTTTACCGATGTCCGGGCCATAATCGTCATTACATCAGACAAATGCTATGACAATCAGGAGTGGGTCTGGGGTTACCGGGAAGGCGATCCTCTTGGAGGTCATGATCCTTACAGTGCCAGCAAGGGAGCCTCGGAAATTGTCTCGGCGGCCTATCGCCGCTCTTACTTCGATAAAAAAGGGCAAGGTCCCCATCTTGGTCTGGCGACGGCCCGCGCCGGCAATGTCATCGGCGGCGGCGACTGGGCCAAAGACCGGATCATTCCCGATTGCGTCCGCGCATTGGCAGCAAACAAACCGATCATCATCAGAAATCCGCAAGCCACACGCCCCTGGCAGCATGTTCTGGACCCTCTTAACGGATATCTGCTGCTCGCCGCCCGGCTTCTTGAAAATCCGGAAAAATTCGGCGGAGCGTGGAACTTCGGACCTCAAACATCGGATCAGATTACCGTGCACGCCCTTGCCGAGCGCTTCGTTGTCGCCTGGGGAAACGGCGCTATTCAAACGCCTCCGATGAAAAAAGCGCCTCATGAAGCACGTCTTTTAAATTTGAACGTCGATAAGGCGGCATTCGAATTGAAATGGCAGCCCGTTCTGGATAGTTCATCCGCTATCGACTGGACGGTCGACTGGTATAAGTCCTGGCACCACGGGCAGAAAAACATCGGATCTGTGTCGCTCGAACAAATTAGACACTACAACCAAATGGCAATGAAGAAGGGAACCTAGACATGAAAGAAAACATTCCTGTTGTCATCCTCTGCGGTGGGATGGGAACACGCTTGCGTGAGGAAACGGAGTATAAACCAAAACCGATGGTCGAGATCGGCGGCAGACCCGTGTTGTGGCATATAATGAAAATATACGCCCAATATGGATTCACGGATTTTATTCTCTGCCTGGGTTATAAGGGAAGCATCATTAAAGAGTATTTCCTGAGCTACGAAATGATGAGTAACGACTGCACCGTGCAATTAGGTCAAAAAAACAGGATTACTTATCAAAGCAATCATCAGGAGCAGGATTTCAACATCACCTTAGTGGATACCGGCCTTCATACCATGACGGGAGGAAGAATAAAGCGCATTGAACCGTATATAAGATCGAATAAGCTCATGGTGACTTATGGCGATGGGCTTGCCGATGTCAACATCGATGAATTAGTCAAATTTCACGAAGCCCACGGGAAAATCGCCACATTGACCGCCACAATGCCGCCTTCACGATTTGGTATTTTGGACTTAGGCGATCAGGGCAAGGTTAATCATTTTCGTGAAAAAATAGGAACAGAATGGATCAACGGCGGCTTCTTTATTTTTAACAGAGAAATTTTCGATTACCTCGATGATGGATGTGTCCTGGAAAAGGAACCCATGGAGAAATTGGCCCAGAACGGACAACTGATGGCATATCGTCACGATGGATTCTGGATTGGCATGGATACTTATCGTGAATATGAGATGCTCAACAAGATGTGGGATAACGGAGAAGCCCCCTGGAAAGTATGGGGATGACATTACAAGTAAGTGATCTAATTTTAGGTCAGGGCTGGAAACGACACCAGGGGGCTTGATGTTAGTAGCAGATTATATTGTTGAATTTCTTCACCAGCAAGGTGTCACTCATATTTACGAAGTGATAGGCGGCATGATAACACGCCTAGTGGACGCAGTTCATCGGCAGGAAAAAATTAAATTGATCAGCGTTCATCACGAGCAGGCAGCCGCCTTTGCCGCAGATGCAACCGGTCGACTAACGGGAATTCCCGGCATTGCAATGGCAACAAGCGGACCCGGGGCAACCAACTTGTTAACAGGGATTGGCAATTGTTATTTTGATTCTGTTCCGGCAATTTTTATTACAGGACAGGTCAATCGGAATGAACAAAAAGGCGACCGGCTGATCAGGCAATCGGGATTCCAGGAGCTGGACATTGTTACAATGGCCAAGCCGATCACAAAGGCAGCATGGCAAATCAATGATCCCGAACAGGCGCCTCACCTTCTGCGGCAAGCATTTTCTTTAGCGACATCCGGGCGGCCAGGCCCGGTTCTCATTGACATTCCGATGGATGTGCAGAGCGCAGAAATCAGTGGCAATCTGTCTTCGTTCATCAAGGAGCCTTTACCAGCACTACCTGAGGCGTTCATTGAGGATGTTCTCAATCAATTAAAATTGGCAAAGAAACCGCTTATTCTTGTGGGCGGCGGGATCAACGCCGCTCATGCGGTTCATCTGTTACGTCAATTTGTAGGTATTGTCCAAACACCCGTCGTCAACTCACTGCTGGCAGTAGATGTTTTACCGTATACACATCCATTACGTACAGGTTTGTTGGGCACTTACGGAAATCGCTGGGTCAATCTTATCATAGGACAATCGGATTTCCTCTTGGTGCTGGGTAGTCGTCTTGATATACGACAGACTGGGGCGGATGTTGCTGCTTTTAAAAAAGGGCGGATTATCTATCATGTAGACATAGAAGAAAGTGAGATAAACAATCGTCTGAACGGATGTATACCGGTCATTTCGCATCTTCACCCTTTTCTTACCACCTTGATTAAAAATTCTTCAAATCGTCGGTGGATGCCGAGGACGGACTGGCTTACAGAAATACAAGATCTACGGAAGAGATGGCCCGATCATGGTGAGGCAAAGAACCTTACCGGGATAAATCCGAATGTGTTGATGCATGACTTGTCCAGATCTTCCAAGCTGGCATCTGTTTATACCGTGGATGTTGGGAGTAATCAGATGTGGGCAGCCCAATCTTTGGAGTTGGAATCGGAGCAACGATTTCTCACATCGGGGGGCATGGGTGCAATGGGCTTTGCCCTACCCGCGGCGGTAGGGGCATGCTTTGCTACAGGTAAACCTGTTGTCTTGATTTCCGGTGACGGGGGTATGCAGCTCAATATACAGGAACTTGAAACCATTGCTCATCATAAGCTGCCAATCAAGATGGTTGTATTGAATAATAAATCGTTAGGCATGGTCAGGCAATTCCAACAAAGCTATTTTAACAAACGTTACCCCTCAACTTACTGGGGTTATTCCGCGCCCGATTTTGCTCGCGTAGCAGACGCATATAAAATTGAAAGTCAGACCGTAACGGATTATCAATCGTTTCCATCTGCTCTGGAAAAAATGTGGAAGAACCCGCAAACGCCTTTTTTGCTACAAGTATTTATTGATGTTTCCACAAATGTCTATCCAAAAATCGCGTTTGGTCACCCTATGACGGAGATGGAACCATTGGCCAAACCGAAACTGATGGAACAAACATAAGTGAAATTAAAGTGGATTGGAATAAACAGTGAAAAATAGTGTACTGCCGTATAACGGGATTATTGAAGAAGACATAAAAACAATTATGAATGCGGAACTGCCCTGGCATGAGTTTTCAGATAAAATAATCCTCATCACAGGTGCGAATGGTTTTCTGCCGGCGTATATGGTTGAGACACTGCTAGCTCTAAAAAAGTTTATCGGCTTTGGGCCATCGAAGATTATATGTTTAGTCCGTAACATTCATGCCGCTCAAAAAAGATTTGCCCAATATAAGAACAGACACGATCTTGAATGGATTGTACAGGATGTTTGTGACCCCTTGAAAATTGAAAGTAAAATTGACTACATTATTCACGCAGCAAGTCAGGCCAGCCCTAAATATTTTGGAAAAGATCCCATAGGCACACTATCCGCCAATGTTTTCGGAACTGCCAATGTGTTGAATTTAGCGGCAAAAAACAATGTCAAAGGTTTTCTTTTTTTAAGCAGCAGCGAAGTATACGGCCTGGTTGCTCCCACACAGATACCCTTAACGGAAAATTCATACGGCCATATTGATCCCCTGAATGTCCGGGCCTGCTATGCGGAAAGTAAAAGAATGGGCGAAACCATGTGCATCGCATGGATGCATCAATATGCAGTACCGATAAAAATAGCCAGAATATTTCATACCTACGGCCCAGGCATGAAATTGGACGATGGCCGCGTTTTTGCTGATTTTGTATCCGATGTTGTTCAAGGAAGCAATATCGTCCTGAATAGCGATGGCCAGGCAAGCAGAGCTTTTTGTTACCTCTCCGATGCAACAATTGCTTTCTTTACTTTAATTTTAAAAGGCGAAATCGGACAAGCTTACAACGTCGGCAACGATAAAGCGGAAATCAGGATTAGGGACCTCGCCAGTCTATTGGTAAGTCTCTATCCCGAAAGAAAATTGAAGGTCAGCAAGCGGGATGAAAGCGCAATGCCGGGCTATTTAAAAAGCCCTTTCAACAGGCATGTGCCTGATATAAATAAAATAAAACAATTGGGTTGGCATCCGCAAATTGACCTGCGTGAAGGTTTTAGACGAACAATCGGGAGCTTCTTATGAATCTACTGGAGATAAAAAAAATATACGAGGAAGGCGCTATATCCAAAAAAGAATATATCGATAAGATGCATGAACGGCATTCAGTATTCTTTGAATATGCTGATTACCTTAAACGCGTCAATACCGGCATCCAAAGGATCGAAATATCCGAGGGGCTTGTTATAATTACAACAAACACAAATGACATTAAGATGATCTGCGATCATCGCGACAAGAGGATTGTTCCTATAGAAATGCTGAACTTTGGGCCATATGAAGAGGATGTTTACAAGATCATGGGATCATTACTCGCCCCTGATTCAGTGTTTTTTGATATAGGTGCAAACTACGGATGGTATTCTCTGGTATTTTCTAAAATATTTCCTGCCGCGCGTATTTTTGCTTTTGAACCCATTCCAACTACATTTGATTATCTTGAAAAAAATGTTGTCATAAATAATTGCCGGAACATTACAGCCATTAACCACGGACTGTCTAATGAATCCGGAAAGGTAAGTTTCTATTTTCATCCAGAATTATCAGCTAACGCATCGATAACCAATGTTTCAGATCGTGAAGATGTTCAAATGATACCTTGTTCAATAAAGAAATTAGATGATTTTGCATTGGAAAACAATATTTACCCGGATTTTATTAAATGTGATGTGGAGGGCGCTGAATTTCTGGTTTATCAGGGAGGATATGAAACGATCAAAAAATATAAACCAATCATATTTTCGGAAATGCTTAGGAAATGGTCTGCCAAATTTAATTATCATCCGAATCAAATAATAAAATTTTTAAAAGACTTGGGTTATGGATGTTTCATCCTACATCATGGACAATTGAAAGATTTTTTTGCCATGGATGAAAATACCGTAGAAACGAACTTCTTTTTTCTGCACAGAGAAAAGCATAGCGCTCAATTGCGGAAAATGGCTGACAATGCAGCTTAACCGGATGGATCATTGGAGATATATCTAATGTATTTAAACTTGGCGGTTCCCGCATACAGTATTAAAGAATCCAAGTTGTACCATGCCGATGTTGTAAAAAATGGCAAACCATTTCCCATCATGTGCATTGATATCGATAGCTATATTGTTAATGCCAAGCTTGAAAGCTCTTTGAACTTTCATGTGTCAGACGGGGTACATAATTTACAAATCGGGAAATATTCATCTTTGGCAGAAGACATTTTATTTTTAATGGACGTGGATAAGGATTACAAACAAGTTTACATGGGTGCGCTCAGTGTTTTTCAGGGACTTGATTTCAAAGGAAAGATAAATCGAATAAGAAGAGGCCAGGTGATTATCCAGAATGACTGTTGGATTGCAAATGGTGTAACCATTATGAGTGGCGTGACAGTCCATAATGGAGCAATCATCGCTGCCGGGTCTATGGTCACGAAAGATGTACCGCCCTACGCCATAGTTGGTGGAAATCCCGCCAAGGTAATTAAATATCGATTTGAGGAACAACAGATACAAGATCTGCAGCGGATAGCATGGTGGAACTGGACTTCGGATAAAATCAAGAAAAATGCAGATTTTTTTCATCGTGCTGTTGCCGAATTTATTGCGCGAAATATTGAAGACGCCAATCACGAACTGAGCAATGTGCCACCGCTGATTTTAGCTAAAATTGGGGGCGCTCAGTTCACCTATTTGTTTATCCCGGATTTTTATGAACCCTATCCCATCTATGAAAAGGTTATTGACGAGTTCGTAAGATATTTTGACGGTAAGAGTTTAGAAATGTTGATTTATATAAAGCAGGACAACAGATCAGAGGAAAACAAATCAAAAATCAACAGTATTCTTGAGAAGTACACGGGTTACAATTACTTAATTAATATATTTACTGAAAAACTGGAAGATGAACGCTCCCTTTTTAAGATAGCGGATTATTACATTACAACGCGGGCAAAGGAAAATGTGCAACGGATGTGTTTTGCTGACTTATACCATACAAAATGTATTTCCGGTGTTGATTTACCGGTGTTTGGTTTGTGAAATAGGGATAAGGAAATTTTATGGGCATTGTTCTGAACACTGCATACATGTTGATGCAAGAAGGCCTCAGACGTTCTTTTCATGGCAAGATAGTTCAGATGGGAAAGCAGGATGTTTATCTGACATGGGAGGCACTGCAGCTTCTGGCCAAGCGGCTCGGCTACCCTTTGTCTCCTCTCATGGACTGGGAAATTGAGCTCAATCAAAAGGACTGGTGCATACCGATGAAAATGATAACGGATACGACTTTTTTCCGTGCACTCGGTTTTTCAGAGGTCGTATCCATGGATTATTCCGCAGATGAGGGCGCTGACTATATCTGGGACAACAATAATCCGGTCCCGGGGGAATATCACGAACAATTCGACGTGGTCTATGATGGAGGAACCTGCGAGCATGTCTTTAACGTTCCCAATTTTTTAAGCAACGTCTGCTTAATGTCAGCCATTGAGGGAAGGGTTATTCATGATTCCCCTTCGTCCGCATTTTTAGACCACGGATTTTATTCCATCCAACCGACATTATATTATGATTTTTACCGGACGAACAATTTCGAGATCAACAAGATCTGTGTTGTAAAATACGCTAAGGAACGCATGCTCAGTCATCCAGCGGAACAATCACCTTATACTCCAGGCATGTATGATCTTCACAAAACGTGGGCGCTGGACGGCAAAATATACTCGACCTTTTGCGTCGCAACAAAACGCTGTGAGTTCAAGACCCTGATTACTCCACAGCAATCCATTTGGGCAAGGTTGAGCAGCAAGACATAATTGCGGGGTTTTACGTTGCTCATTCAATCTACTGAACAAGTTAACCATTAAATCATAAAGATATTTGGAACTTGTTCAAGTTTATTTGCCGATCGAAATTCAGAAACGGGACTACAAATTTCTCCGGAGGCAGCATATGACCACAAATCGTTTAGAACTAATCATTTACATACCCACATACAACAGGCATGAAAAATTAAAAAACTGTTTAGAGATCATTTCAAAAGAAATAATGGGATTGGAAGATAAGGCTCGGGTCTATGTATCCAATAATGGATCAACTGATGATACAAGAAAATATCTAGAATCCCTAAATTACAAGTGGCTGCACATAAGACATAACAAGGAAAATGTAGGAGCGGCCCTGAATATCCTTCATTGTTTTGACTTACCGATTCAATCGGAATTTATTTGGCTGGTTGGTGATGATGATTATTTAACGCCCAATGCAATATCCGGCATACTTTCACTGATCGAGGATCATCCAACAGCAGATTATATCTTTTGCAACACAAAGGCATTTCCAAGACAACAATCCATTGAAATTCTAAAAAAATATTCTGAAACAGGAACCGTTGACGGCGGGGTTGTAAAAAGCCGCAAATATACTGGTACAACATTATTAGACTTTGAGAAACTTATTGATCCGAATATTGCCGATACGTTGTTGGGCGAATTAATGGTTCATTGCTTCAGGCAATCAAAAGTAAGCTTTGACCCGCGCGATGCAATAGACTTTAATGTTAATGCCGTCGATTGGGATAGCATAGATTTCAACACGGTGGGAAAGCTTAACGTACCGCATACTCTGCCTTTTTTAAGCAGTTTTAATGCAAAAACAAAAGCAGTTTATTGTGATGTTCCTCGAACCTTTAATTTTTGGGGTTCTGCCGAATGGTTGGGAGAATATGATTTCATATTCCCTATCATCATCTTATTTCTAATATCGCAATACAAAGAACGGGGATTTATTGCTGACGACAAATTTATAAAACTGTTAGATTATTATTATTCATTAATGGGAGATTCGCTCACTCGACAGATTAATGGTCAAAGCACGGCAAGGCCGTTTAACGCAATCATTAAA
Organism: uncultured Smithella sp.; assembly: GCA_964445385.1. Lineage (GTDB taxonomy): Bacteria > Desulfobacterota > Syntrophia > Syntrophales > Smithellaceae > UBA8904. Next base: position 6,663 of record CAYULE010000034.1, on the reverse strand, counting down.
GCAAAAATGTTCGAGTTTCTATTTTACTACACGAACAACCGGCTGAAAGATCCAGGGCAAAAAACTACTCCCGCAGCATCGCACGGGGAAAGGGCCAGAAAGAAAGCAGCGGCAAGACCCGATAAACAGACTGACAAAATTCTCGAAACTAGCCAGATGGTGGCCAAAAGTGATGCAATCACGGTAAACCCAAGTCCCGCGCCCGCTCTTACCTCGATCATCATCCTCACTCACAATCAGCTCGAACATACCCAGTTATGCCTGCAAAGCATTGAGCAACACACAAACCAGCGCTTTGAACTGATTATCGTAGACAACGGCTCCACCGACGGCACATTAAACTATTTACGAAAATACACAAATCATCGGAATAATGTTCACGTCATTGCCAATAGGGAAAATCTTGGCTTTGCCGCCGGCAATAATCAGGGACTGGCTGTGGCCGTCGGAAATTATTTATTGATGTTGAACAATGACACCATCGTAACCGAAGGATGGCTCACTAACCTGTTATCCGTATTTGAACGATATTCAGACGTGGGTATCGTCGGTCCGGTTTCGAATAATGTTTCAGGTCCACAGCAAATCAAGGAAGTTTCCTATCAGAGCCTTGAAAAAATGCATCAATTCGCCAAGGAATGGTCGGCTGCCCATAAGGAGCAGACCATTGAATATCGCAGAGTGGTTGGTTTCTGTTTGCTGACGAAGCGTGAAGTTATTGACCGCATCGGCGGACTGGATGAACAATTTGGCAGCGGTAACTATGAGGATGACGATTTCTGTTTGCGCGCGGCGGCAGCCGGTTACAAAACCCGAATTGCACAGGATGCCTTTATTCATCATACCGGAAGTCAAACCTTTAAAGGCGCAGGAATTAACTATCAGCAAAATCTGGAACGGAACTGGAAAATTTTCAAGACCAAGTGGGGGCTGCCGCAAGATATGCCCATTGGCACATACGCGATTGATCCCCACAAAATTAATTTGTCTGGACTTTATATTCCACTTCCACCCGTAGCTGCCATCAACGCGTTGATTATCAGCACACCGCAACTCGAAAAAGTTGAAAAGACGGCAGTCCCGTCTCATGAAATGGCGCAGCCTGAAAAAATTTCCGGTGATACGCCGACGCAAACGGCCAATGCAGCATTTCAGAAACCAACAGGACCAGACCAGGCGCGATTGATGGGGCAAGCTGACTCCGAAAATGCAGTTTCTTATCTGCCTCATACTGAATCCATATCCGGAATGACATCCATTGTCATCCTCACCTTCAATCAGCTTGAATACACAAAGAAGTGTGTCAAGAGTTTGCGCAGGCATACGCCGGAGCTTCATGAAATTATCTTTGTGGATAATGGTTCAACGGACGGCACCGTAAAATGGCTCAAGGCACTGACGCAGGAGCATAAAAATTGTAAGCTAATTGATAATCAAAAAAATTTTGGTTTTGCCAAAGGTTGCAATCAGGGCATGGAGGCGTCACAAGGTGAGTTTATTCTGCTTTTGAACAACGATGTTGTTGTTGCGCAAGGCTGGCTTTCCGGATTATTGGAATGCCTGAAACACGCGCCTCAGGGCGGCATTGTCGGCCCCATGACCAACAACATCAGCGGACCTCAACAAATTGATGATGATTCCTACCGGTCAGTCGATTTCCTGGATAAATACGCGGCACAGTTCCGTAAAAACTACCATCATCGCCGGATACCCTTGAGAAGAATCGTCGGATTTTGCATGCTCTTCAAGCGAACATTGACCGAACAGATTGGCATGTTGGATGAAAGTTTCGGAACGGGAAATTTTGAAGATGATGATTTTTGTTTAAGGGCTGCCCTGGCCGGGCATAAAAATTATATTGCTGGAGACGTCTTCATTCATCATTACGGAAGCCGGAGTTTTATTGGAAATAAAATCAATTACGGCGCCGCAATAGCTGATAACAGAAAAATTATTGATAAAAAGTGGACATTGAATCCGGCAAGCCCTGAAGGCAAGAAAATGGCGGTTTTACGAGCCACGGAATTGGCTGATGATTTCTATGCAAAAGGTAAAATAGATCAGGCTGTCGAAGCTCTTATCAATTGCATTAAGTATGCGCCGGATAACCATCAGATATACTATGAACTGACGCGCTTTTTCATCGAATCAAAAAGATTTTCCGAAGCATGGGAAGTTGTCGGGACCATGCCCGAAACCGCAAAAAATGAACTTAAGGGTCTGGAATATGCGGGCTACGCCAAAGAAGGCATGGGACACGATGATGAAGCAATCGCATACGTGGACAAAATGTTGTCGATAGATAACAAATACCCCGCAGCGCTGAATCTACAGGGTGTTCTCGCGTATAAAAAAGGTGAGAAGCAACAGGCAAGGGATTTTTTCCAAAAAGCCATAGAAGCTGATCCGGGTTATGAAGAAGCCTACACCAATCTGGGCGTTCTTTACTGGGGAATGGACAAAAAAGATGAAGCACTTTTGCATTTAAAGAAAGGATTTGTTCTGTCGCCGACTTTACCGGATAGCAGTTCACTTTATTATTCATTTGTATCTTCTTTGGGCACGTTCAGTGACGCTGAAACTGATTTTCATGAAGCCTGCAAATTATATCCTCAGCATAAAAATCTTGTTTTTTTATTTATTGATCTGCTCATCCAGCAGGGCAAGTTTGACTCAGCAATGATAAAGGTCGAAGATGCACTTGCCTTGTTCGGCTTGGACGACGGAATCTTAGGCGCAGCCCTGGCTGTCCGGGAAAAGATCGGCCCCCTCCAGATTGAGAAAGCATTTCAAAAAGGGACATTGTCGCTTTGCATGATTGTAAAAAATGAAGAAAGGCATCTTGTTCGATGCCTTAGAAGCGTCCGGGACGTTGTGGACGAAATGATCATTGTGGATACCGGATCAACGGATAAAACCATTGACATTGCCAAAGTTTTCGGCGCAAAAGTCTTCAACTTTCCCTGGACGGGAAACTTTTCAGAGGCACGCAATCAATCCCTGGCCCACGCCACGGGCGATTGGATTCTGGTGCTCGATGCCGATGAAGTAATCGCCGCGCGTCACCTTGATGAATTAAAAGCACTGATCCGCAAACGAACATCATCGCCGGTTGCCTATTCCATTGATACGAGAAATTATACAAATAATACCAGTTGCATTGGATGGACGCCGAAAGACGGGCAATATTCAGAAGAGGCGGGCGCCGGATGGATTATAAGCGGAAAGGTTCGGCTGCTTCCCCGCAGGAAAGATGTCTTTTTCATAAACCCGGTTCACGAACTGGTAGAGGATTCATTAAAAAACGCAAACATACCAATTTACCCCTGCAAAATTATCGTCCATCACTATGGAAAATTGGATATGGAACGGGAAGCAAAGAAAGACCAGGATTATTATCTGCTGGGTAAAATTAAATATGAAAGTGATCCGACAAACTTGAAATATATTTATGAACTGGCCAAACAAGCCCACCTGCTTCATAAATATGAAGAAACCGTGGAACTTTGGCTAAAGCTTCTATCTCTTATCGAAGCCGATCATCAATCACCGGGTTATCAGGAAATTGCCAAGATTTCATACGGTGACCCCTTACCGGAAATCTATATACAGCTTGCTTCGGCATATTTGTTGCTGGAACGTTATCAAGACGCATTGACAGCAGCTCTAAAAACAATAGACGCCAAGGTGAAACGCAAAGAATACGTAGTGATTTATGCGCATTGCGAAGTTATGGTCGGTTCATTGGAGAAAGCGTCTCAGGTGCTGGAAGAATTAGCCCAGACAACCGCTGATTATCCGCCTGCAATGCTCCTGATGGCAGTCATTTTCTGCCTGGAAAGCAAAAACGAGAAAGCCCGTGAACTATTACAAATATTGCGGCAGAAAGGCGTTCACACAACATCTAACTTAAATAAATTTGCCAAACAATTCCACAGAAATAAAAAGAAGGATGAAGCCTTGCTCATCCTCAATGCAGTGGTTGAAAACAAGTTAAATAATGAGGAAACCATGAAACTGCTTGAAGCGTTGCAGAAAGAGCAGTAGTTGATTGATATTTATTCTGAACAGGCAGTTCAATAAAATGAAAAATACACCAAGATGGGAAAACAATGGAAAAAAAATTGTCGGACATCAGCGGCGGCAAATCTCCCGTGAACAGGAACGGCTGCACATCCAAATTCTCAAGCAGGCTTTGGCCTTTCACACATCGGGAGACATCGGTAATGCCTTAACCGCCTATGATCGGGCCATTGCTATCAATCCCGATTTTGCTGTGTCACACAACGGCCGGGGTGCGGTTTTGCAGGCAGCCGGGCAGTTCGAAGACGCTTTAGCCGCCTTTGATCGCGCTATTACCCTTGATCCGGTTTATCCCGACGCACATTATTATCGGGGGGTTCTTTTGCAAAAATCGGGGAAACACGAGGAAGCCCTGGCTGCCTTTGACCGCGCCATTGATCTCAAGCCCGCCTATGCCGCAGCCCACAAAGACAGGGGGGTTGTTCTGCAAACACTGGGAAAATATGAGGAGGCCCTGGCTGCCTGGGACCGCGCCATTGTCATAAAACCCGCTTATGCCGAAGCGCATTTCAACCGCGGACTCGCCTTACAACAATCCGGAAGATACGAAGAGGCCCTGGCCGCCTTTGACTGCGCCATCGCCATCAAGCCCGCACAGGCCGATATGCACTACAATCGTGGCGTCACCCTGCGGAAATTGAAAAGATACGAAGACGCGATTCTGGATCTCGACCGCGCCATTGCCTTTAAGCCAACTTTTGCCGAAGCCCATTTCAACCGGGGTTTTGCCCTGCAGGAATTGACACAATATGAAGAAGCCCTGCGTGCGTATGACCTGGCTCTTGCCCTGAAAACCGATTATCCGGCAGCCCTGTGGAATAAAAGTTTGCTACTGCTTTTGAAAGGCGACTTCGAGGAAGGATGGCGGCTGTATGAGTGGCGGCATGAGGTCATGAAACAATTTGCCCGGCATTTTCAACAGCCGCTTCTGAGCCTGGACCATGAAGACGCAAAAGACAGGACCGTTTTGCTGTATGCCGAGCAGGGTCTGGGGGACACGATCCAGATGCTGCGTTATGTGCCCTTGTTGGCGGCGCGCGGTTTCAGGATTATTTTAGAGGTTCCGGCATCCATTTTTTCACTGGCCAACGGATTGGCCGGTATGGCGCTTATTGTTCAGCAGGGCAAAACGGTCCCGGATTTTGACTGGCAATGCCCTTTGATGAGCTTGCCTCTGGTCTTCAAAACAAAGGTGGAAACGATTCCGTCTGCGACACCTTATTTAAAAGCGCCGCCGGAGAAGGCAGCCTTCTGGCAAAATAGACTGGGCGTGAAAAACCTCCCCCGGATCGGGCTGGTCTGGTCGGGAAGCAAAGAGCACGAAAATGATTGTGAACGCAGCATTCCACTGGCAACGCTCCTACCGCTGTTGAACCGGAATGCCGAATTTTATTCTCTGCAGAAAGAGTATCGGCAGACCGATACAGAAGCGTTGCTGCTTCACAAAGATCGTCTCCGGGATTACTCGGAAGAACTTGGCGATTTTGGAGACACCGCCGCCCTGATCGAGCAGATGGATTTGGTCATTTCCGTAGACACTGCGGCAGCCCACCTGGCCTGCGCCCTGGGGAAGCACGTCTGGATACTGCTGCCTTATACGGTTGATTTTCGCTGGTTTACCGATCGGGAAGACAGCCCCTGGTACCCCACTGCAAGGCTATTCCGTCAACCGGCATTTCACGCCTGGGAACCGGTTGTGGAGCAATTGAATACCGTTTTGGCACATTCACTTGGTTCAGATTGACACTCCAATTTGAAGAGATTATTTAATCTGCGGGACTCCCGCGCAGGCCCGCGGCGAGGTTCAGATTGATGTCGATGATGATCTTGAGCTTTTCCGGCTGAGGGTCGGCCATGATCTGAATGATCCGGTTATCGATAAAGACGCTCAGGGTAAGAATATCCTGGCGAATCTCGATGGGCAGGGGATTGTCGTCCTTCACCAGCTCCGACTGCAAAATGCTCCAGACCATCTGGTTGGTTCTCAGGGCTTCGGCCAGCATCGCAGCATGATCGGGCGCACTCCAGTTGTTCTGGCATTCTTTCAGCAGAATCGCGCAACGGGTCATCGCGGCGGCCTCGATATCCCGTCCGGACATGCTGGCATTCGTATTCTGTGCTGTTCGATAGGCGTCGAGTTGATTTGTGTGCACCGCACCCCTCCTTTTTTTCAACCTATAAATGTATCGGCATTTGCATGAGAAACATTAAGCCCGGATTGCACAATCGAATGCTTCTTAACATAACGGCACACTCGATGAGGATTTATTGATAGGAGAATCTACCTATTGGTCAGCCAGGGTTTGCTGACTGTGACGCAATGTCAATGACATTGTGGGTTGTTTTTCACCGATCGTATTATCATGCCGGCCTTCCCCACCGGATCATAAATTATGATTGCGAACTGTGCCCGCTTCCACTAAATCCTTGAACCTCGTGCCTTGAACCTTCTATTCCGCCGGGCTGCCGTAGAGTCCCGCGGCCGGGTTCAAGTTGATATCAGTCGCCTTTTATCCGAATAGTTGCAGAACCGACTGGGCTGCCTGAGCAGAGAGACTCAGAGCCGTGGTGGAGAGAGAC
>CAYULE010000033.1:0-19442 GCA_964445385.1 uncultured Smithella sp. | reverse complement strand
GTATCTTCCTGAAACCGGTAACCGACAGCCGTGTTCAGACCACCGGCTTCTTTGGAAACGGTTTGCGGCGGACCAAACAGTCCTCCCGCGGCGGCCACCGAGTTCATGATCAGAATCCATAATGCTGCTATGGAGATAATGATAAGCTTTTTCGTAAGGATGGTTCCTTTCTTATTTATTTTTTGACCGGGACGTTTCCGTTGCCGGATTGTCCGCTCCCTGGTCTTTAAACAGCAGGGATCTGGCCTTGCGCGCTTTTACCTGTTTCATACGATATTGAATGTAGGCATCACGCATCGCCACGTAGGGATCAATCGCCGCCCCCTGAAGGGATTCATATTCGCCGATGATCAGGGACGCATTATTGATTATTTTGAAGGGTTTGATGCCGATGCCGGTGTACCAAGGCCCAAAATAGGAGAGCGGATCAAGAAAATATTCACCGGCGATATCCACGCTGTCGCGGGGGCTGGAAGGACCGAGTACCGGCCAGACAATGTAAAAACCATGTCCCACGCCATACAGGCCGAGGGTTTGTCCAAAATCCGTATCCTGCCTGGCGAGATTAATTTCCGCACCAGAGGCGGGATCAAGCAATCCTCCAATTCCCCAGATCGTATTGATCGTAAAACGGCCGAATTCACTGCCTGCACCGCTGAAATCGGCCTGTAACAGACAATTGACGAAACGGATGGGGAACTTCGCGTTGAAATAGAAATTTTTCACACTGATCCGCGCGGGTTCAGGAACAATCACTTTGTAAACCTGCGCTACCGGTTTGACTGCCCAATAATAAAGTTTGTCATTAAACTGGTACGAAATTCTGTTGACGGGCTCTATCGGATCGGCAATCGTTACTTTTTCTTCCGCAAAGGGTTCGTCGTCATAATTAATATTCTGATCATCCGCGTATTCATCTTTAACGGCTTTCCCCGGCTGCTTTGAAGGTTGCGCCGGGGTATTGCCTGCATTCGCGGGATCTGCCGGTTGAACGGACAAAGATTCTACGGGCGCCCCAACTGGTTCAGCAGCCGAACAAAGGCTTGGCGTGAGTCCAGCGGATAAAATGAAAAGCAGGACAATGAATGATAGGTAATGTCTTATGACAGGGTGTCCATGCTTTATGCGGTTTGTCTTAAAAAAGAACATATCTTTTTTTACCGATTTGCTTTCTGATTCTTGTTGCCTGAAACGTCAGGCTTTGCGGCGGTCCGTAAATACCGGCCGTGATTTTTTATTGGGCCTTTACCTTTTTACGCAGGGTTTCCAGCAGCTTTTCCGGTGTCCCGGTGGCCAGGATGTCGTTGAACTGGGTTCGGTAGTTCTGCACCAGACTTACGTTTTCGACCACAACATCGTAAACTTTCCACTTGCCGTTTTTTAAAATCATCCGGTAAAAGATGGGAATTTCTTTCGAGGCGGTTACAATCTTCGATTGAACTTCCGCTTTGTCTTCCGAAGCCATCGTTTCTTTATAGAAAACAACTTTCTCGTTAGAATAATCCAGAATTTTGTCCAGGTAAGCCTTTTCCAGAACCTGTTCAAAGAGATCAACAAATTCCTTGCGCTGATCAGGTGTAAATTTGTTCCAGTTGCGCTGCAGCGTGCGTCGGGAAAATTCCATTTCATCAAACATATCCTTGTAAATCACACGGAGCTTTTCCGTCTTTTTGGCCTTGGCGTTCGGACCTTTCAACTTGGCATCCCGTAATACATCAAGCACCCGGTTGACGGTGTTATCCACGGCGGTTGTCGGCGCTCCGGCGTAAACCGGAACGCATAATATGAAAATCATTAATATACTGAATACTGCCAACTGTTTTTTCATGGTTTAAGCCTCCTGTAACCTATTTCTGTTCCTGTGCCTTCTCTTTATCTTTGCCTTTTACTTTATCATTATCTTTATCTTTTTTCACGTCGCCGAAAGCGTATTTGCTGATGAGTTGTTCAATATCCACAGCCGCCTGGGTGTCCGTGATGACCCCGTTGGGTTTCAGGAGATCGCCTCCGCCGCCCGGATCGATACTGAGATACTTATCACCAATGAGTCCCTCTGTCTTAATCGCGGCGATGGCGTCGTCATAGATTTTGATGTCTTTTTTGATTCTCAGTTCCACAACAGCCTTCAGGTTTTCCTGATCCATGGTAATCTTTTCCACGCGTCCGACATCGATGCCCAGGATATTCACCGGACTGCCGACTCTCAGACCTGTAACGGTTGTGAACTTGGCAACGAGCGAGTAGGAGTTGTCTCCTAAAATGTTGACTTTGCCGAGCTTCACGGTCATGTATCCAACGCAGATCAGTCCGAAGACGACGAAAATGCCAACAATGGTTTCCATAGTATATTTTTTCATGTAATCACTCCCCGGCGGCGCAATTAAACCGTCCGATTTCTTTTTGTTGAGATTTTGCCACAGCTACCACCGAATCGATGTCCATTGTTGATTGACCTTCGGCAATTCCAGCCACGATATTCAATTCGACCGATTCCCCCGCAGCCAGTTTGCAGACTCCCTCCCCGATGGCGGGAATCACCTGTTTGCGGAAATCGGCGGCGAAATCGTCCATAATGCTTTCCGTTTCGGCAAGGTCCGAATAGGGAAGCATCGTAATGATTTCGGTGGTATTGCGGCGGGTGGAAAAGCCGCCGATGTTGCCGAAGTGCTTATCAATATATAATCCCATATTCCGCAGGGCTTCCTGCGCCGCGTCGTGTCCAACTTTAGTAATCATGGCGTTTAGTTCTTTCAGACTGAAGACCACGACACAATAAGATTCTCCTACCTTTTTCCTTTTCAGCTGAAGATGATTCAGCATGCCGAACTGGCGTTTGGAGAAAAGGCCGGTTAACTCTTTTTGCAGAGCTTCCAGACTGCTGATCACTTCATCCATAAACGGGTGATCGAAGTTTTCCAATTCCTCCGGCGTTCCCTGAAAAACAATCTGCCGATCATAAAGGGCCAAAATGCGGTTGGAGATAAAATACACATCCGGTATTTCATGGCTGACGAGGATGGCGGTAAAGTTAAATTTCCGCTGGTACTGGGCAATCATGCTCAAAATAGCATTTTTCCGGACGGGGTCCTGGCCGGTTGTAGGTTCGTCAAACAGGACAATTTGCGGGTCCGTGATCAATGCGCGGGCCAGAGCGGCCCGCTTTTGCATGCCGCCGGAAAGTTCTGAGGGATATTTGTGAATCGCCTCGGTCAGTTCCGTTTGTTCGACTCTGGCCATGACCCGGCGGTCAATTTCCTCTTTTTTCAAATTGGTTGTTTCCCGCAGAGGTAAAGCGATGTTATCGTAGACCGTCAGGGAATCAAGCAGCGCGTTGCCTTGAAACATATAGCTGATCTGCGCGAAGGACGCGGCAATTTCCGCCTTATTCATCTCGGTTAGTGGTTTGCCCCGGAAGAAAATAGTGCCTTCGTCAGGCTGGATCAGTCCGATGATGTGTTTGAGCATCACACTTTTACCCGAGCCGGAAAGGCCGATGATGGTTGTGATCTGCCCCTCATATATTCGCAAATTAACGCTTTCCAGCACGGTTTTCGTGCCGAAGCGTTTGGTCACATTTTTAAATTCAATCAGTGGTGTATCCATCAAATTTCTCTATACCAATAGTGAAGTCACGACGTAGTCCGAAACCAGAATCAGCACACAGGAAGTCACCACCGCCGACGTTGTCGCCAGACCCACCGCCTGAGCGCCGTGGCTATCCTTGCGCATGTGTGCAAAATATCCCTGATAACAACAAACCGTGGCAACAATCACGGCAAAAACAATCGATTTTGTAAATCCGTTGGTGATGTCACTCATGACGACATACGTGTTGATACTGTGCAGGTAAACGCCGCCATTCAATCCCAAAAGCATAACGGTGGAAACATAGCCGCCCAGAATGCCGATGAGGTCAAACACAGCCGTCAACAGAGGGAAACTGATGATGGCCGCGGCAATTTTGGGGCTGATGAGATACCGGATGGGATTGATCCGCATGGTGTGCAGAGCGTCGATCTGCTCGCTGATGCGCTGAATACCGATTTCAGCCGTTATGGCCGAGCCGGCCCGGGCCGTAATCATGATGGCGGTCAGCACAGGTCCCAATTCCATAATCAGCGAAAGAGAAACCAGGGAACCCACCGCGCCCGACGCGCCGAATTTAAGCAGGGCATGATACGATTGCAGTCCCAGAACCATGCCGGTGAACAAACTAACCAGCATGATGATGGTGATGGATCTGGCTCCGATGAAATAAGTCTGCTGAACGGTTTTAAACAGTTGCTTACGACGGAAAATTTGCAGAATGGCCTTAGCGAGAAAAATGGCCGCCGCGCCCAGGCTGTCCAACCAGCCAATGACCATTCGTCCGACAACGGCGAAGGGCCGACTGACGAGCGTGCCCGGTTCCATCTTTATTTCATTGTCAGTTCCATTCTGATGATTTGCAACAACTGCCATTTACAGGTTCCCTTTATTATTATGGTTATCATGAAACGTCGCGGATACTAGCATCGGTACCTTCATTTGACAAGAACTTCCTTGTAAAGAAAAGAGGACAGGGAGAGCCGATTTTTTATCGGCTCCTATGGATTCACAATTAATTTAACCGATATTGACACTGCATTTATAAGTAGATATATTACCACCGAATTTGAAGGTGTTTTGGTGGTGTTTTTATGATTCGATATTTTAATAAAGCGCAGATCCCGATGGCCGTTATGGCATTTAACGATGCGGAAAAACTCGTGTCGCGCCATTTTCGCATGAGCGAGGGGGAGATGCGCAAGAACAAGTATGATGTAAAAACACTTGCGTTTTTAGACCAGCATGAAGTAAAAGACGGCGCGTTTGCACATTTATGCAAGTATTCTTACGAAAAGCCTTCGGATTTGATGCCGGATGGCAGAGAAGGTTTTGATTTTTACCGGGTGTGCTTGCAGGACAATATCATTCTGGATGCGGTGGAACGAGCGAATACATTTGTAAAATTAAGTCCTTTGATGCTGTATATTGCCGTTCATGAATTAATCCATGTGATTCGGTTTGGCAATGGCGCCATTGATTTTGACGCGCCACAGGAAGAAAAAGAGCAGGAAGAAAAGATCGTCCACAACCTGACTCGAAGCGCTTTGCAGCCGGTAAAGCAAAATGATCTTGAAATCGTTTTGGACTGCTTTTCGAGCGAGTTTGCGATCAGTGATTTATGTAATTAATTTTAGGAGGTTTTACGATGCCTATCTATGAATATCAGTGTAAAAAGTGTGGCAAACAATTTGAAGCGTTTCAGGGGATTACCGAGCCGGATTTGAAAACATGCAAGTTCTGCAAGGGTAAAGTTCAGAAAATGATGTCGCTGTCGTCCTTCAGCTTGAAAGGTTCGGGCTGGTACGCGACGGACTACGCGGGAAAGAAACCGCAACTGGCTAAAGCCGCTAAAACGGAAACGACAGCAAGCGAAAGCACCACGACGGCTTCTGACACGTCGACAACGACAAGCGCAAGCAGCAAAGAAGATTAAGAATCGTTATCTTCAATAAAAAGGCGGCATGAAGATGTCGCCTTTTTTTATGGTGCAACGTCCAAGTCAGACTTTTTTCTCTCTTCAGTTAAACGTGCCGGAACCCGCGTGTGCTGAATTTGAAAAAACAGCATGAAGGGAATCTATGATAACCCTGATAGGAGTCATATTGATTGCCTTCGCAATCTCGCGGCACAAAGCGGCAAAAGAGGACAGGGATTAGTCGTTGACAGCGGCGGGTAATCGTCATAAAAACATTGTCCGGCAAAGTAAACGCACCTGCCGCTGAGAGACGCATCTCGTTTTTGCGGCGGGTTAAGCTTATCACGCTAAGGAGACATTCTATGAAAACGAATCATCTTCAACGCATTTTGTGCAGCGCATTTCTTGTAACATTCTTTATGCTCGTATTAATGCAATCCGCGCTTGCTTGTACCCGTGCCGTCTATTTCGGCAAGGAGGGCCAGGCTGTCACCGGCCGCACGATGGATTGGGTGGAAGACATGCAGTCCAACCTCTGGATCTTCCCGCGCGGCATGGCCCGCGGAGGCGACATGGGAAAAAAGTCCCTGAAATGGACGAGCAAGTATGGCAGCGTCATCACCTCCGGCTACGAGTGCGGCTCCTCGGATGGGATGAACGAAAAAGGCCTGGTTGCCAACCTCCTCTACCTCGCCGAGTCGGAATACCCCCCGGATGACAAGCGGCCCACCCTCGTCACCGGCGCGGTGGTACAGTACCTCCTCGACAACTTTGCGACCGTTGAAGAGGCCGTGGCCGCGATGCGTCAGGAAAAATTTCGCGTTGTCACCGTCGCAGCCCCCAATGGCAGACCGGGCACCGTCCACTTCTCGATCTCGGATGGCTCGGGTGACTCGGCTATTATCGAGTACATCAAAGGCAAACAGATCATTCACCACGGCAAACAATATCAGGTTATGACCAACTCGCCGGTCTATGACGATCAGCTCGCGCTTTATGAATACTGGAAGCAGATCGGTGGCACTGTCATGCTGCCGGGGACCAACCGCGCCGCCGACCGCTTTGCCCGCGCGTCGTTCTATATCAATGCCACAACCCAATCCGCCGATCAGCGCGAGGCGGTTGCCGCTGTTTTCAGCGTTATGCGCAATGTCAGCGTTCCCCGCGGCATCAGCACGCCTGCGCAGCCTAACATATCATCCACCATCTGGCGGACGGTTGCCGATCATAAGAACAAGGTTTACTTTTTTGAAAGTACCGCGAGTCCATCCCTGGTTTGGTTGAGGATCAACGTGATCGACTTTAAACCGGGTTCGGGTGTCCGCAAATTAACACTCCATGGCAATCCCGACCTGGGCGGTGACCAGACGGCTAATTTCAAAAAAGCCGAGCCGTTCAAATTTCTGGCGCCTCAATGATATAACACTGACCTGTTAACTTTCGTTTTGACAAGACGGTGAATAAAGGCTATCGAACCATTTCTTCCACAATGGTCCTGGTTGTTTTGATTTCCCTGATCAGCGCGCTGATCTGTCCGGCGCCAAATGCAGCCCGCTCGTAATTCCCGGTGGCTGCAGGATTGCGATCCAGTTCCGCGGCAATGTTTTTTACTGATGGATCGGCCATTCTCTGTTTGATCCACGGAGTCATGATAATTCTCTCCGCTGTTTTCATGCTGCCGGAGGCGATTAAGTCAGTGCCGCCGTCCCCGCATTCCACAATGGCTTTTTTCCACTGCTCACCGGCGGGACTCTCTGCGGATGCCAGAAATCTGGTGCCCACCTGTACGCCCTGCGCGCCCAGCGCAAACGCAGCCTTATAACCCCGTGAATCCGAGATGCCCCCTGCCGCTACAATCGGCACTTTCACGTGATCCGCAACCAGAGGAACCAGAACCATTGTTGATGATTCTGAGTTCAGGGAACGAAGTCCGCCGGCTTCCGATCCGACGACCACCAGAGCGTCCGCTCCTGCGGTGACGGCGCGGATGGCGTGCTGGAGAGCAAGAACCACATGAATCCCTTTCATTCCCAGGTCATGGATGATCGGATAAATTTCCTTCGGCGATCCAACAGATGTGGTAACCGCTTTCACCCCTGCTTTTGCAAGGATCTCCAGAATTGTCGTGTTGTGTGGGTTCATGAGCATGATGTTGGCTCCAAAGGGCTTATCAGTCAGTTTCCGCACACCATCAACGAGATGCTTTACCTCGTCCGTATCACTGATAAATCCCAGTGCCAGCATGCCGTAAGCGCCTGCATCCGAAACAGCCGCAACCATTTTGGGATTGTTAAACATTCCGATGGGCCCTTGAATAATCGGATAGCGGCAACCAAGTATTTTCAGCAATTCCGACATGACAGCAACCTCCTTTGTTCCCCGATGGGGGGACTTTTAACTTATTTGGGCAACAGCCCGTTGCAGTTTGAACCGAAATATTCCAGAGCAATCAGCATAATGGCTCCAGAAGGAGATCAAAATTACTTCCGGGTGATTGAACGAAACTGGTTCGTCTGCTCTGCCTTTTTTATCCCTGAAAATACGGTTGCAATTCCTTGCACAACTGTTCCGGCACAATCGGACAGATGATTTCATTATGCAGTTTTTCAAAATAATTGATATCGCTGGTGCCCAGAGGATTGATTTCAAAACGCGGCACGATCTTTCCCTGCACCCAGAAGTTCTTTTCCGGGGTCATTGTCGCGTAGAAGGATAGATTAAAACTCATGAAATTATTGACATATAAATGAAGGAAGACGCGGGAGAGGCCGTTTAGAAGTTCATCAAAGTTGGCTTCCGTCAGATCAAAAAACGAGGTCTTTTCCTTGAAATAAAAATCAATTTCTCCGGCCATGCCTTTGGGTGAAAATGCGGCAAGCCAGGAAACGACACCGGTGTTAGCGATAAAGCGTTCCCCGGCCTCCTGTTCCATCACCAGAAGATTTCTCCAGAGATTGCCGCCGCCGGATGCGTCCATGTAGTTTTGCGCGGAAACCAGCAGCCGCTGCATAAAATTGGTCGGCTTCTTGCTCACAATTGTCTGCAAGTGAGGATGAATCAAGCCGCCTCCCGCGGGCGGCATATAGTTCCAGTTGATCGAACAGTATTGATACCCTTGCTGCAGTTCGGCGATGCGATAAAAATAATCACGGCAGACGGCAAAGCCGTCGCGCATCACATCCGCCGTCAACTGATCGAGTTCGATGAAGTGGCGGGACGAAAAAATGGCTACCGAGTTAGTGGCGTCATAAGGGAAAGCGTTGGGGAATAAACGAGCTTCGCCTCTTTTAAACTTACCCTCTGTGATAATATCCGGTGTGAATTTCGGCGTCAGCTTTTCGAAGAGTTCCCGGCAGAAGGGGCAAATGGATTCAGGCGACTTTTCCAGGTAGGCGTTGGTATCCGGTTTGTGAGCGGGCCGCACCCGGTAAGGAAGAATGCGGCTGGCCACGCCGGTGGTTTCATCGTAGCGCTCCTCGATGGGAAGGTCCTTCGGCGCAAAGTTGTCAAAGGGATTGAGGTAACGTCCGGTGGTCATCTCTTTGTGAAATCCGATGTCTTTCATGTTTTTTCATTCTCCGTTGTTATTGTTTTGGGGTTTTCTTTTAGCGGATTGCTTTTTTTGAGGCATTCATTAAGAAAATGATCAAGACTCTGATGAGATAAATCCCCTTTTAATTCTGATTTTAAAACGTCCAGAGGAATTTCAACACGGGCGGCGCTGCGATGACCGCCCCCCTGGCCGATCAGACCGCAGGCGCTTTGCGCGATCGCGCCGCAGTCCTGCCGGTAGCCGTCGCCCCGGAAAATGATAATCAGTTTGTCGTTGACGATTCCCGCCACGACCACATAATAGGTGCCGATTAAACGCAAATAGAAATCCGCCACCTGCACGCAAACATCCGGACTTTCCACGTGCCCCAGAAAACCAACACGGCGGCCGCGATAATGCTTCATGTGATGAAAGGCATGATCGAAATATTTCAGATAACTCATCGGTGTCTGATTGAGTTCAATGCGTTTGATCAACCGCATATTGGCACGTCGGGCATGGTACATGTATGCGCGGATGTCTTCAGCAAGTGTTTCCCGGTCGAAATTATCGGTGTCCGTCTTGATACCGTAAAGAAGCGCCGTGTGCAGATTGCGGGGAATGCGAACGCGGGCGCAAAGCAGATACTCCGTCAAAACAGTGGAGAGCGCGCCATACTGTGGACGGATGTCCGCAAGCGGCGCCTGCCAGTCGCCCTGGCGGGGATGATGATCAAAAACGATGTTTGGCTGGATGGTCTTGAATGAATCCCCGAAAAAAGAAGGTTGCGCATCGACCAGCGCGATCAGCCGGCAGGCGCTGATATCCACCTGGCTGAGTAACCGGATATTAAGGCGCATGGCCTGGGCCAGTTCCCTGTTTTGCTGGCGCCGGAAAGGTTCTGTCGCGGCAAACGTGCAGTGGGCCAGACCTTTTTTACGTTGCAGAAGTTCCCGCAGGGCCATGGCCGAGGCGATCGCGTCCGGATCCGGGCTGCCATACATCAGGAGAAGCATTGAATCGTCAGGGCTCGTAAGATCCAGCAACTTTTTTAAATTCTGTTGCGTCTCAGTTTTAAAAGGCAATCGATTCAAGTTTCATGGTTCCTTTACAGGGGGTGGCTGTTGAATATTATTCCATGAAAATTTTACCCGGATGTTCGCTTACCACGTCGCCCACAATGGATGCGAAAGCGATGCCCTTTGCGCGCATGGTTTCCACAAGCGGCTGCGCTTTTGCCGCGGGCAGGCTGAAAAACAAACCGCCGGCGGTCTGCGGATCAAAGCAGACGTCAAAAATCCAGTCTGGACAAGACGGTGTTTTTACAACCTGGGCGATACGGAAATTACGGTTGCGGTAGAGACCTCCGGGAATAAGCCCTGTTTCCACCAGATCCCGGACACCTTCGAGAATCGGTATCGCCGCAGAATTGATTCGCAGACCGACTTCGCTGCCTTCAATGGTTTCACAGGCATGTCCTAAAAAACCGAATCCGGTAATATCCGTGCAGGAATGAACATCCCCTGCGGCCAGCATCAGCTCCGAAGCCAGTTTATTGAGTTCCGTCATGCAGGCGATGGCCTGGGCCAGCAGAGAATCGCTGACCGCGTTTGCCTTGAGCGCCGTGCTGATAATGCCTGTGCCCAGCGGTTTGGTCAGAATCAGTTTGTCACCGGCTTTTGCGCCGCGATTGAACAGTATGTGATCCGGATGAATCGTGCCGGTCACGGACAGGCCGTATTTGATTTCATTGTCTTCCACGCTGTGCCCGCCCATCAGCAATACACCTGCTTCACGCATTTTGGAAAGTCCCCCGCGCAGAACTTCTTTGAGTATGGATTTATCCATCGTCTTGATCGGAAAGCAAACAATGTTCATGGCGGTCAGCGGTTGACCGCCCATCGCGTAAACATCATTGAGCGCGTTAGTCGCGGCGATCTGGCCGAAAGTATAGGGATCATCCACGGTCGGCGTGAAAAAATCCACCGTCTGAACCAGCGCGAGATCGTCGGACATTTTATACACGCCCGCATCTTCCGCATGTTCATATCCGGTCAGTAAGCGGGGATCGGAGATGAGCGGTAAATCGCTGAGAATGTCGGACAGGTCCCCCGGACCGATCTTACAAGCTCAACCCGCGCTCTGGACTGTTTCCGTTAACCGGACAGGCTTTTTTTCTTCCATGTTTCCTCAATCTGAATATGAAATCGTGCCGCTTTCCTTGAAGCGTTACTGATTTTTTAGCATAGAAGCCCGTATTTTCCAATCATAATAGTAGGGAATGTAATAGCAGGGAATGGTCGTTTCCCGTATTAATGCCGTCGTTTTTTGTTGATTTATTTGCGCCAATAAGTTTAAAGAGAAAGATCGAAAAAAGGATGAGTAAGATGTCCATCAGATATTACAGTACCAATCGCTACGTGAATAATATTACGGGAATAACGCCGTTTACCGGAAGTGTATCCTTTAAGGAAGCGCTGCTTGCCGGACAGGCGCCGGACGAAGGCCTCTTTGTTCCCGAACCGATTCCGCAGCTTTCGATGAATGATATCATCGCGCTCAGGGACAAACCCTACTGGCAGGCGGCGCTTCTTGTATCTCAGGTTTTTCTTTCTGAAGAATTTCCGCCCGACGTGCTCGAAATGATCGTGAAGGACGCTTACGATTATCCCGTGCCGCTGGAAGCCGTTTATCCGCGGGCGTTTGTTATGCGTCTGGATCAGGGTCCCACGGCATCCTTCAAGGATTTTGCCGCGCGGATGATGGCCAGATGGATGAGCCATTGCCGGCCGGAAGGGGAGCGGCTCAACATTCTGGTGGCGACCTCCGGCGACACCGGAAGCGCCGTGGGTGAAGCTTACAAAGGCGTTTCGGGTATTGACGTGAACATTTTGTATCCCGCGGGCGAAGTAAGCCTGATGCAGAAGAAACAACTCGATACCATCGGCGGCAACGTGCAGGCGATTTGTGTGGAGGGGAAATTTGACGATTGCCAGAATCTGGTGAAAGAGGCGTTTGCCGACAAAGAGCTTACCCGATTTAATTTATCATCGGCCAATTCCATTAACTTCGGCCGTATTCTGCCGCAGATCGTTTATTACGTCTATGCTTATGCTCAACTTGCCGGGGCCGGTGAAGAAGTTGTTTTTTCCGTTCCCTCCGGTAATTTCGGAGATGCACTGGGTTGCGAGTATGCCCGTCGGATGGGGTTGCCGGTGGCGAAACTCATCATGCCCACCAACGAAAATGATGAATTTCCGATCTTTCTGGCAACAGGAAAATATCAGAAAGTGTCGCCGTCGCGAGCCTGTATTTCCAATGCCATGAACGTGGGACATCCCAGTAATCTGGCGCGTTTCTTTGAATTATACGGCGGTACCGTCGATCGTGTGGGCGGTGTCCACCGTTATCCCGACCTTGAGGAGATGCGACGCCGCATTTTTTCCGTGAGTGTCACCGACGAACAGACCCGCCGGACGATCAAGAGTGTTTACGAGCGCTACCGGGTTATTCTGGAACAGCACGGCGCCGTGGGCTGGGCGGGCCTTGAAGCCTATTTCCAAAAAACCGGTGACGCAAAACTGGCGATCTGCCTGGAAACCGCGCATCCGGCAAAATTCCCCGACGAGATTAAAAGTCTTCTGGGGATCGAGCCCGAACCGCCGGAGAGTATGAAAGATCTGGCCCGCCGTGAAGGCAGCGCCATCAGGATATCCAAAGATTTTGCGTCGTTTAAGAAGTATCTGCAGGGTCATTTAAAGATCAGGAAATGAAGTGTTCATGATCTCCTGATCATTCAATTCAACAGGAGGATACATGATGGAATCAGAAAGAGTCCATTCCGAAATGAATGAACTTTGGCGCAACGCGCTGGAACAGGATTTATTTCCGGGGCAGCTCCTCCTGGAGATTGCCTGTTTTTTTATGGGCGCCCCCTACCGGGCCGGCGCTCTGGAGAGAGCCGGCAGGGAAAAACTGGTCATCAACCTCGCTCAATTCGATTGCACAACCTTTGTGGAAACCGTGCTGGCGCTGGCCCGTTGCGCCGCGGCTGAAAAACTCTCACCTTCTGAATTCAGGAAAAACATCAAATTTATCCGTTACCGTCAGGGGGAAATCGATGATTACGCGTCGCGCCTGCATTATTTTACCGATTGGCTTCTGGATAATGAAAAGAAGAAGGTGTTGAAGGATGTGTCCCGCCTGCTGGGCGGTACGCCTCATCGCAAAAAGATCAACTTCATGACAACGCATCGCGAATTATATGCCGGTTTGAAAAATGAAGAACAACAAAGCAGGATGGTGCTTGTGGAAAAAAATCTCTCCCGCAGGGTTTTTTATCTGATCGGCAGGGACCGGGTTGCCAGCATGCAAGCCGGGATTCAACCGGGTGATATTATCGCCTTTGCCACGGACCAGGAGGGACTGGATGTCGCTCATGTCGGTTTTGCCGTCCGGCAGGGAAAAAGACTGCGTCTGCTCCATGCTTCCAGCAAAGAGGGCGCTGTCAGTATTTCGAAAGAAACGCTTCCGGCTTACCTGAAATCACATAAGAAGTTTACCGGTATTATGGTTGCGCGTTATTTATAACATTTTTTATCAAGTTTTCGGCTGGATTGTCGATGACATACCGGTAGAACCTGACAGAGCCTTGAGTCATGAAAATATTTTTTCCATTTATCATCTTTATTACAGTTGTCTTCGTTGCCATAACCGGCTGCGCCGTAGGTCCTGATTTCCGCTTGCCGGATCTGGCGACACCCGGACGCTATACGGTTACGCCCCTGCCTTCCAAATTGGCCAAGGCGCCGTCAGAAACCACAGACGCGCGGCACTTTGTCTTTGCCGAAGACCTGCCCGCCCGGTGGTGGACCGTTTTTCGATCCCCTCAGCTTGATCGGATGATTAAACAGGGCCTGGCGGACAGTCCGTCGCTGGCCGCCGCTCAGGCGGCACTCATCAAAGCCGAGGAAGATCTGCGCGCGGTCAGCGGATCGATTTTGTTTCCGGCCGTCAATGCCGGCTTCCAGGCAACGCGCCAGCGGACTTCCGGCAATGTTAACGCCGGTGACAGCAGCCTGTTCAATCTTTATAATACGTCCGTCAACGTTTCCTACACGCTTGATATTTTTGGCGGCGGGCGGCGTCAGATGGAGGCCTATCAGGCCGAGGTTGATTATCAGCGTTACATTTATGAGGGGACTTACCTGACCCTGACTGCCAATATTGTCACGTCGGCTATTCAGGAGGCATCCCTGCGGGAGCAGATTAAAGCAACGAGGGAAATCATCGCCGCCGAGCAAAAACAACTGGATGTAATAAGAAAACAATTTGAGCTGGGCGCGGTATCCAAAGCGGTGGTGTTGTCGCAGGAGACGCAACTGGCCATAACGAAAGCCGGATTGCCGCCCATCGAAAAACAGCTGGATCTGACCCGGCATGCACTGATGGTGCTGACCGGACAGTTCCCCGCCAGCGGTCAGGCGCCTGAGTTCAGGCTGGAAACGTTGCATTTGCCTGAATCTTTGCCGGTCAGTCTGCCCTCGCTGCTGGCCCGCCAGCGTCCCGACCTTCGTGCTTCCGAAGCCTTGCTGCACAAAGCTTGCGCGGCCGTCGGCGTGGCAACGGCCAATCTTTATCCGCAAATTACCCTGAGCGCCGGTTATGGATTTCAGGCAATCGGCGACGCCATTCTCTTCGGTGGACAAAGTATCGCCTGGAACCTGGGCGCCAGTCTTTTACAGCCGATTTTCCGCGGCGGAGAACTCACCGCCAAGCGCAGGAGTGCGGTTGCCGCCTACGATCAGGCCACAGCGCAATACCGTCAAACCGTTTTGAAAGCCTTTCAGGACGTGGCGGATGTTCTGCGCGCCCTGGAGAGTGACGCCCGGACCTTGCAGGCACAGACTGATGCCGAGGCCGCCGCGAAAGCCGCGCTTACGTTAACTGAAACACAATATAGACTGGGCGCGGTAAGTTATCCATTGCTCCTGACAGCCCAGCGGGATTATCAGAAAACACGGATCAGCCTCATTACCGCGCAGGCGCAGCAGTACGCGGATACCGCCGCGCTTTTTCAGGCCCTGGGCGGCGGCTGGTGGAATCGGGAATCGATGTCCGAATCTGCAGAATTAAAAGAAAAGGATAAATCAAGCGCTTGGCATCAGCTTCTAAATTTTGATGAGGTGACAAAGAATGACTAAAAAAATGGTCATCATGCTGATCATTGTTGGTGTGATTTTTGGTGGTATTTTCGGGTATATGGGATTCAGATCCTACATGATGAAAAAATACATGTCGGCGGGCGGCGCTCCCACCGTTACCGTATCCGCCGCCCCGGCCGTCATGGAGGAATGGCAGCCGCAAATTTCAGCCGTGGGAACGCTGCGGGCATTGCGCGGTGTCGATGTGGCCAATGAAATTGCCGGTCTGGTGCAAAGTGTTAATTTTAAATCGGGAGATAATGTTAAGGCCGGACGCCTGCTTGTGCAACTCAATGCCGATGCCGACCTTGCTCAATTACGGACCCTGACGGCAGCCCGTGACCTGTCGAAAACCGTCTATGAACGAAACAAGAAGCAATTTCTCGCTCAGGCTGTCAGCCGGGCTTCTCTGGAGGCGGATGCCGCCGATCTGAAAGTCAAGCAGGCGCAGGTGGCCCAGCAGGAAGCCCAGGTGATCAAAAAGACAATCCGCGCACCTTTCGCGGGCCGTCTGGGTATCAGCGCGGTCAATCCCGGCCAGTATCTGAATGCGGGTGAAAAGATTGTTACGCTTCAGGCACTGGATTCGATTTACATCGATTTCTATCTTCCGCAGCAGGAACTGTCCCGGATTACCGTGGGACAGGCGGTTGTCGCCGGCACCGATACCTACCCGGATAAAAAATTCAATGGCAGGATTTCCGCCATCAGCCCGAAAGTTGATTTGCAAACCCGTAATGTCCAGATCGAAGCGGTCCTGGCCAATTCCCGCCATGAACTGCTTCCGGGCATGTATGCGACCATTAAGGTTCAAGCGGGCAAACCCGAACGTTATCTGACAATTCCCCGGACCGCCGTGACCTTCAATCCTTACGGTGAGACGGTTTACGTCGTAGAGGAAAAAGGTCAGGGTCAGGCAGGCAAACCGTCGCTCTCCGTTCGGCAGACCTTTGTCAAACTGGGACCGGCGCGGGGTGACCAGGTGGCCATTCTCAAAGGCATTAAAGAGCGTGAACGCGTGGTAACAAGCGGTCAGCTCAAACTCAAGCACGGCAGTCCTGTGGTGATCAACAACGCGGTGCCGCCGTCCAATGATCCCCATCCTGCCCCCAAAGATCCATGACGGAGAAACCGTACCTATGAAATTTACCGATATCTTCATCAAGCGGCCGGTGCTGGCCACGGTTTTAAGCCTGCTCATTCTGGTGCTGGGGCTTCGTTCCATCAGTCTGCTGCCGGTCCGCGAGTATCCAAAAACTGAAAACGCGGTTATTAAAGTCACGACCATCTATACAGGAGCCGATCCGGAACTGGTCTCCGGTTTTATCACCACCCCGCTGGAAAATTCCATCGCCCAGGCTAACGGAATTGACTATCTCACATCAACCAGCACGCAAAGCATGAGCACGATTACCGCGAACATGCGCCTCAATTACGACGCCAATGTGGCGCTTTCCGAAATTAACACCAAGGTCAACGCCGTGCTCAACCAGTTGCCCAGGGACGCGCAGCAACCGGTGATTACGATCTCCACCGGTGAAGACATGGGTTCTATGATCATCGGATTTTCCAGCAAGACTCTGCCGACCAACAATATCACAGACTATCTGATCCGCGTGGTGCAGCCCAAGCTCCAGGCCGTGGAAGGCGTTCAAACCGCTGAGATTCTGGGCAAACAGGAGTTTGCCCTGAGAGCCTGGCTTGATCCGGATAAGATGGCGGCCTATAGCTTGACCGCCAGGGATGTGTCGAATGCGTTGACCGCCAACAACTTCATCTCCGCGCTGGGCCGGACCAAGGGACAAATGGTGACGGTGGATCTCACAGCGGCCACGGGCCTGCACACGGTGGAGGAATTTCGCAAGCTGGTGATTAAATCCGTAAATGGCGCGATTGTTCGCCTGGAAGACGTCGCCAACATCACACTCGGCGCGGATAACTATGATATGACCGTGCGTTTCGACGGCAAATCCGCCGTTTTTATGAGTATCAAAGTAGCCCCCAACGCCAACCTGCTTTCGGTATGCGACCGGGTGGTCGAGGTTTTTCCGGGAATTGAAAAGCAGCTGCCGGAAGGGCTGACAGGCAATATCGTTTATGATGCAACCGATTACGTGGACAGCTCCATTAAAGAAGTGGTCATTACGTTGATAGAAGCCTTGCTGATTGTCACGCTGGTGATCTTCCTGTCCCTGGGTTCCATCCGTTCCGTGATCATTCCCACGGTGGCCATCCCCCTGTCCCTCGTCGGCACCTTTATCATCATGCTGGCTCTGGGATACACCATCAACCTGATGACGCTGCTGTCCCTGGTTCTGGCCATCGGACTGGTCGTGGACGACGCCATTATTATTGTAGAAAACGTGCAGCGCCACATCGAAGAAGGAGTCGGACTGATGCAGGCGGCGATTATGGGCGCCCGCGAGCTGGGAGGACCGATTATCGCCATGACGGTGGTGTTGATTGCCGTGTATCTGCCGATCGGATTTATGGGCGGCCTGACCGGCGCGCTCTTCACCGAGTTTGCCTATACGCTGGCCGGCGCGGTGTTTGTGTCGGCCGTGGTTGCGCTCACGCTCTCCCCCATGATGTGTTCGCGCTTTCTGAAAGTTTCAGGTCCCGATGAGCGTCACCGTTTTACGGAATTTATCGACCGGCAGTTTAACCGGTTGCGTGACAGCTATACCAAATTGTTGCGGGGCGCGTTCAACTCCCTGCCCGTGGTCATCGTGTTTGCCGCCCTCATCCTCGGGAGTAATTATTTCCTGTTTGTGAATTCCAAAAGTGAACTGGCGCCGCAGGACGACCAGGGTTTTATGATGGGCATGCTGACCGCCGCCCCGGATGCCACGCTTCAACAGACGCAAGTCTATTCCCTGCAGATGGCTGATCTGCTGAAAGACATCCCCGAAATCGCTCACATTTTCCAGGTCGAAGGGTTCACCGGTCTTAATTCAGGCTTTACCGGCCTCGTCCTCAAACCGTGGGATCAACGCACCCGTACAACAAAAACACTCCAGCCGGAAATGCAAAACCGGATCAGTAAGATTGCCGGCGCCAGCGTGGTGATTTTTGAACCGCCGCCTCTGCCCGGTTCAGGCGGAGGGTTGCCGGTGCAGTTTGTGATTGGCACAACCGATTCCTTTGCCAGACTGGATGAAGTCTCGCAGACCTTTCTTCAGGAAGCGAAGAAAAGCGGCTTGTTCATGTACGTGGATACCGATTTGAAAATTAACAAACCGCAGACCACCCTGAATGTTGATCGGGACAAAGCGGCGCAGATGGGACTTACCATGCAGGATGTCGGCGCAGCGATGGCCTCCATGCTGGGCGGCGGGTACGTCAATTATTTCAGCATATCGGGCCGTTCGTATAAGGTGATTCCGCAGGTCAAACAAAGTGAAAGACTCACGGCGGACCAGTTGATGAACTATCAGGCCAGGACCGCTAAGGGCGAATCTATTCCGATTTCCACCTTCGCCACGATTGAGACGGCGGCGGTGCCCGTATCCATCAACCATTTCCAGCAACTCAATTCTTCCACGATCTCCGGCATTCTCACCCCCGGCATTACGATGGGGGAAGGGCTGGGGGACCTCAAGACTATTGCCGCAAAAGTGTTGCCCGAGGGTTACAGCATTGATTACAGCGGAGAGTCGCGGCAGTATATCAAGGAATCCAGCGCGCTGCTGATTACCTTTGCCTTCGCGATGATCATCATTTTCCTGTGTCTGGCCGCTTTGTTTGAAAGCTTCCGCGACCCGATCATCGTGCTTGTCTCGGTACCCATGTCCATTTGCGGCGCGTTGATTTTTATCAGCCTCGGCGTCGGAGATGCCAGTCTCAATATTTATACCGAGGTGGGCCTGGTGACACTCATCGGGCTGATCAGCAAACATGGTATTCTGATCGTGCAGTTTGCCAATGATCTGCAACGCGAAGGTAAAGCGAAGCGGGAAGCCATCGAACAGGCGGCCGCTACACGCCTGCGGCCGATTCTGATGACCACGGCCGCCATGGTGCTGGGGGTCATGCCGCTGGTGTTTGCGGATGGCGCCGGCGCGGCGGGCCGCTACAACATGGGTCTGGTGATCACCACCGGCATTGCCATCGGTACACTGTTCACCCTGTTTGTCGTTCCGGCCATGTACCTGATTCTGGCTCACGATCACGCGAAGAATGCAATCGGGGAAACGACGACATA
>CAYULE010000032.1:0-19529 GCA_964445385.1 uncultured Smithella sp. | reverse complement strand
ATCACCGGATGCGGAAATCCGGTTTTGGGCTGCCTGGACATCCGTCCTTCTGGGCGACAAAGAGGCATTGAACATTCTGGCCCCTTTTGCCGTCGATTCCGAATTTCCTTTTCAGAAAGAGGCGATGCAACTGGCCCTGCGGTGCGTGGATCGCATCACCGCCCTGGACAAGGAATTTTGTCAAAAATGTGACCTGGTCCTGCACAGCGATCCGGCGCAAAATACTGGTACGAAGCGCCTGGCCATCATCGGCGTGGGTGTGCGTGGCGACACGGTATTGATCCCCTGGCTCATCGCTCAAATGACGATACCCATCCATGCAAGGATTGCCGGTGAATCCTTGACGATGATTACCGGTGTGGACATCGTCGAAGAAAAGCTGGAAGGCTCATGGCCGGAAGGTTTTGAAGCAGGCCCCAACGACGACCCGAAGGACGACAACGTTGAACCCGACCCCGATGAAAACCTGCCCTGGCCTGATCCAAAACTAATTGCCGCCTGGTGGGAAAAGAACAAAGGACAATACCCAAAAGAGGCCCGCCTGCTTTTGGGTAAGCCCATCACGGAAGAACATCTGCTCAGTATCCTCCAGACGGGCAAACAGAGGCAACGCACAGCGGCGGCACTGGAACTGGCGATATTAAAACCGGGGAAAGTGCTATTTAACACCCATGCGCCCGCTAAGCGGCAGATCGATCAAATCCGGCAAATCCAGGAGGAAAACAAAACCAAATCCCGACAGCCTGCTGCAAAAAGTGTAACGCCTATCGCCGCGGCCACTCCTGCCGGACCGCCCAATTACGGCAAAAGAGAACTGGTCATCACCGCCGTCAACAGCATCACCCCCGTCGGCCACAACGCGGCCATGACCGCGGCCTCCATCCGGGCAGGAATTGTTAAGAATTTTATTTATGACGAATACAGTGACCAAAACGGCAACCCCGTTACTGTGGCAAGGATCAAAGGAGTCAGAGACAATATCAAAAATGTTGTCGAACGCATCAGAGACATTGCGCAAATATGCTTGAAGGATTTACTAAATGAATATTTGGCGGGTGTAAGCTGGCGACCATCGCAGACTGCTTTCTTGCTGGGTGTGGCAGATGAAAATCGTCCCGGCCCGGATTATGGCAAAAAGAGCATGATATTGTTGAATCATGCTGTTGCGGCGCGGTTTGGAAATTATTCAAGTGAGATCATTCCCAATGGAAATGCGTCCCTGCATTACGCTATCAGCCGGGCCGCCCAGGTCATTGCAAGTAAGCCGGACACCCTGTGTATCATCGGCGGCATTGACTCCCTACTGAGTGAAACTGTTCTAGATTGGTTTGAAGGCGAATGCCGCCTGCAATCCTCAAGCTATGGCCGCAATCAGAGCTTTATTGCATCGGAAGCGGTTTGTTTTCTGATTGTGGAAGACCGGGAGCGCGCAATCCAGAATAACAGGCCGATATTGGCGCGCATTTCCACACTGGGGCTTTCCGAAGAGCCGGAACCGCGCACGTCGGATACAATGGGTATAAGCAAAGGATTAACCGGAGCCTGCCATGCTGCATTGAAACCGCTAGAGGATCGGAAGATTCAGGCAGTGCTTGGCGACTTAAACGGCGAAAGTTCACGTACGCGGGAGTGGGGCCTTGCTGATGTGCGCTGTTTCAAAAAACAGCAGCCCCGTTTATGGACGCCCACTTTCCGGTATGGCGACATCGGCGCGGCATCAGGAGCAGTCATGACCGGCATCGTCGCACAGGGATTTGAGCGCAACTGGCTGCCCTCGCCCGTGCTGATATTTTGTTCCGACGATCACGGTTCCTGCGGCGCAGTGGTTTTGGAAAAATAATGTCCTCCGCCGGCGGAGGTGTCACGAAGTGACGGAGGTGGTAAATTGTAGGGACTGACCCGTGACCTCGTGCCACCTTTAGGTGGTCAGGTTATCCCCGAGCAGTTCGCAGCGGCTCCCAAACTCTCCGGCATTCGCCGGACTGGCGCCTCCAAAGGGGGACAAAGAAAAGCTGAAAGAAAGGAGTTAGGAAAACATGGGAAGTTCAGTATTTGTCAACAAACAGGGCTGGTCGCATAAGGGAAGCGGCGGGGTATCCACAAACACCGCGCCGGATGTCTGCCTGACGCAAGTAGGCAACTCAGTCATACCGATACCCTATCCCAACATCGCAAAATCATCCGACCTCAAAGACGGCTCAAAAACCGTGAAAGTCGATGGCGCGTCCGCCGCGATAGATGGCTGCTGTTACAGCAAGAGCACCGGCGATGAGGCAGGCAATCGCAAAGGCATCGCGTCCGGCACGGTGGGCGACAAGGCTCAGTTTATCAATTACTCCAATAATGTTCAGGCTGAAGGCAAAGCGGTATGCCGTAATGCCGACCTCATGACGCACAACAACAAAAACACCATGGGCATGAACATGGATTCCAGCGCCACCCCACCCGTGCCCAAGCAACCGCCGCCCCCAAAGACCACTTTCCGGGTCACGGTTTTGGAACACATTTCGTGGGAGAACTACGACGAAAAGGCAAAATGCTTTAAACCGGGCGATGCAAAAAACAATCCGATCAAAAACAGAATGTTTAAAATCAAGATGCCAAACGGCGATATCCGTGAAGAACACACCAATGACAAAGGCGTGATTGAGTTGACAGGTCAGGATTATCATTCCAAGTTTGAAGTCATCTTCGAACCGGAAAACGCAACGGTCAACAACAAATATTATCTGTTTTACAATGCAATAACCCCGCTGGAAAAGATTCTGTGAGAGATTAAACCGAAAAGACAAACAAAAGGACACCCTATGGCGGATGAACCAAAAAAAGAAAAGAAGGAAAAAACAGAACAAAACGATCGGAAAGGCGGCATTCTGAAGTCTCACAAACCGGATCTGCTGCCGGCGGTGAATCAACAGATCAGCATTTATCAGCCGTCGGTCATTGTGGATTGCCACATGCACATCATGAGCGGCAACTGCTCTACATTGCCTTTTTTGTGGTCAAAGGCCTCGATTTTGAGCGCCTTCAAGCCAAAGCGTGTGACCCTGCAAAGCGCCGCGGGAAGCCTGGACTCTCTTCGTGACGGATTGCATATTTTCAGCAAAAAGGCATCCACCAAGGAAAACATGGCCGCAACCGCTGATCAGAAAAAAATCTACTACCGTACGCAAAAAATACAAGAGACGATTAAAGTATCGAAAAATGACACCTATACAATCGGCGATAATTTCATGATTGAAAAGTATGCCGACGTTTTTAAGAATTACTTCACCAAGGAAGATATTTACAAGGGCGCTCCCCACCTGATGTTTTTCTGTGTGGTCATGACGATGGACATGGAATACGCCCATCTGGACGGCTACTACGGGCTTAAGGTTTGTAATGCGATATACAAAAGCCAGAAAGACATCGACGAAGATAAAGAGCCTATTGCTTACTGGATGCCGCTGCACAAAAAGAAAGATAGAACCTATGGGGATAAGACCTATAAAGACCGGACAGACGACCGGCGTGTTCTGTGGGATGATCAGACGCAGACACAGTATGACCAAAGCAAACCGGATCTGGAGGGTACGGGAATACCGGGGATTTATCATGATGATCAAGGTAGGAAGCACAAGGTCAGCGTCAAGGCGGACATTTTGCTGCTGGACGGAGAAGCAGGCGTTATAGATAGGATGCCGGAAAATCCCGCCAAGCCCGATGGCGAAACCGGCACCGCCCGGTATGAGCAGTGGAAAAAGCAAGTGCAACACACCGAGCTGGCCATGCTGGCCAATCCTTTGAAGCTGTTGCCCCTGTTTCATTACGATCCGCGCCGCTGGCAGGTGGCGGAAAATCCTCCGGGCAACACGCACCCGTTTGAGCAAGTGGGCGAAAGCGGCCTTTATCTGGGCTTCAAAATGTACACCGCTCAGGGCTACCGGCCGTGGGATTCCCGTTTGCCGATCCTGCGGGAATTTTATGCCCGGTGCGTCACACAGCAGATACCCATCATGAACCACTGTACGCCGGACGGAGCACCAACGTTTGACCGGGAAGAATACGTCAAATTCGAGCATCCGCTGGACGGCTGGGCGACGGGGCGTCAACATTATGATGAAGATACAGGCTTCATGCCCGACGGGAGAAAGAAGCCGCCCAGAGTATTGGACGCCCTCGAATACTTTAACACCAACTTTGTCGCCCCGAAAGCCTGGGAAAAAGTGTTGGAAGAGTTTTCCACCCTGCGTATTTGCCTGGCGCATTTCGGGGGCGCAGTGGACCTTAAAGACAAGGAAGGGAAACAGCAGTTGCTGGAAAAAACATGGTGCGGGCAGATCATTGATCTGATGAAGAAGTATCCCAACGTCTACGCGGACCTTTCGTCGTCTTTCGCCAACGAGGAATTTCGGGACTATTTCAAGGCAAAGATTTATACGGATGCAGCCTTCAAGGAAAAAATCCGCAAGCGCATCCTTTTCGGCACGGACTGGTACATGACATTGCTGGACGGGGTGGAATATATGGAATATTGCATGAGGACCAAGAAATTTCTGGATGATCTGGATACCAGCCTGTGGCTTCGCTTCACGCAGGTGAACCCTTACAAGTTCTACCGTCTGGATGAACAGATTGGGAGGATTGCAAGGAATATTATTGATAAGAGGCAACATCATAAAATAACAATCGACTTTTTTGGAGGAATTCCAATCCAACAAACAGATATCGCTTTAATCAATAAAGAGGCTGCATACATCAAAATAGCCAACAAAGCATTTATTAAACAGGAGGAGTTCCGATGAACAACAAGATCAGGAAAACCTATCCGCATAAAAAGATTTGGCCGATGTTTATTGCACTGGCCATGATGATTTGTTTGTTTACAACCACCACCTATGGAGGCAATAAGAAAATGGAACAACAACCCCTGTACGATTTTAAAGAAACCATGACCATCGCACCGCAAACATACAAGATCAACCAGTCCACCCCGCTTTCGATATTTCCCGTGCCGTTTGACAATGCCATAGGCACCAATGATCTGAACAATGCCATCACCATCTTTTCCTTTCCCGAAGGCAAGCTGCGGGATGACCGGTATTTTCGGAATGTGGTGGATGATATTGAGGGAAGCGGCAAGTATTTGCCGGTTATTTCGAAGAACGAGATCGGTTTTGCTCTTGGACGAGTGTTTTTGCTTTTCAACTTCAAGACAAAAACACACAAAGTTTATCGAACGGCCATGTCGCTTGGTCGTACGATCGAAAAGATGGCGATTGCAGATGCGGATCGTAAACGGTTCATTGTGGAAGTGGAATCCATGAGCAACAAGTCGGAAGATTGGCGCGACAGCAAGAACTACCTGCAGCTTATTGATTTAAGCAGCAAGGAATTGAAGCTGGTTAAGGAAACACTAAGACCCACTGGAACACTTTGGTCCGTGGTGAATGAGACAGTATTCTTATGGGATTATAGTGAAAAAAAATTGCAGGTTTTGGACATGAACTTTGAGCCTGCGACACATCCGTTGGGAGATTTGATAAAACAAAAAAAAGATAAGCTTAATTTTGGGCTCATCCATGCGCATCCTCAATTACCTTTTGCCATTCTTTCAGACACAGTGATAAGCTGGGGTGAAGGAAGGGACAAGAATCCGCAATTATTAGTAACTAGATCGCAGCAATTTTCATTTTCCCCCGATGGCAAATGGGTTGCATTCAGACAAGGTGGCGTTACGAGTATTAACAAAACCTACCTGATGCCCGTCTCAGAGAAATACCCGAATTACCTGGGCAAGCCGATATTGCTGATAGATAGACCTTTTAGCCCCGGGAAATTTGCTTGGACTACCAACCCAATAGGTTTTGTCGGATCGGGAGCAAAAGACCTCTACCGCTGGGAACTGACCAAAGAAACCCAGAAGGAAAATATGGGGGATGGAGCCGACAAATACCCCACCTTCCACGACTATATTGTGGCAAAGGATCTGGAGAAGCTGACGAAGGAAAAAAAGCAGGGATTGGGAAAGAAATAGCATGTCCATTACCGGCGGCGTAGAGAAAGGAATCCCCCTTTCGTAAAGACTCCAGGGAGATTATTTTAAAATAAAATCCACCCCCGCCCCTCCTTTTAAAAAGGAGGGGGTACAAGGTATGGCGTAACAATAAAAAGGACGGCGATGCGCAGAAAAAACCAACCCGTTACTTGATCCCACTGCATGACCGTTGGATCAAGCAATCTCGTGGCAGCACCACTTATTATCATCCAGAAAATCATCCCCCGCCACCGGATCTTGTTTGGGACGGACTGGTATATGACCCTGCTCGACCTTCCGCGGCCTATCCTCCATAAACGGCCAACCTGACATCGCCAGGACATCGGCAAACCTTGCAAACCAGTGAAGATTAGTATATAAACTCGTCCCATCAATTGCCGGAAAAACATCAATTCACTGCGGCATCCGGAAATAAATGGAGGCCGGTTGGTTTTGTCAAATAAACTCGGAACAAGGTATGCTTTTTAATTCCTACGTTTTTATCCTGATCTTTTTGCCGCTGGTTGCCGCGTTTTACTTCCTGCTCTATAAGTATCTGCCGGCAAGATGGGCGCGCCTGTTTCTGCTGACAGCCTCGATGGGCTTCATGTCCTACTGGAATGTTCATTTTGCGCTCGTTCTCATATTTTCCGTTTTGGTCAACTTCACCTGCGGATCAGCTCTTTCCGCCGCAGCGGGAAAAAACGCAAAAAAACCGATCTTCATCGCCGCCATCATCGCCAATATCCTGTTGCTGGGATTTTTCAAATACAGCAATTTTTTTCTGGATAATATTAACGCCGTTTTCTCCACTCAGATCGGCGCACTGAACATCCTGCTGCCCATCGGCATCAGTTTTTACACGTTCATGCAGATTGCCTGGCTGACCGATATTTATCGCCACGGGGGGTATCGCTACGATTTTCTCAGCTATTGCCTTTATGTCACTTTTTTCCCTTACGTCATTTCCGGTCCGATCGCCTATCACAGCGAAGTTATTCCGCAGATGCAGTCGGACAAAGCACGACACTTTAATATGGCTAATCTTTGCCGCGGATTGTTCATTTTTTCCCTGGGGCTCTTTAAAAAAACCGCCATCGCCGATAACCTCGCCCTGATCGCCAACGGCGGATTCTCGGCATCGGGCACGCTGACTTTCGCAGAAGCCTGGCTGACCAGCCTTTCTTATACCATGCAGTTGTATTTTGATTTCAGCGGTTACACGGACATGGCCGTCGGCGTCGCCCTGATTTTCAATATCGTCCTGCCGGTTAATTTCAATTCACCATACAAATCGCTGAACATTCAGGAATTCTGGCATCGCTGGCATATCACCCTGTCGAGATTCCTCCGGGACTATATCTATATCCCGCTGGGTGGCAACCGTTCGGGAGAATTCAGGACATTAATCAATCTAATGTTGACTTTTCTCATCGGCGGTCTCTGGCACGGTGCAGCCTGGACGTTTGTTTTCTGGGGTTTTCTGCACGGCGCGGCGCTCTGCGTTCACCGCCTCTGGATGAAAACCGGACTTCGCATGAATAAAGTGATGGCCTGGATATTGACCTTCAATTTCATCAATATCGCCTGGGTGTTTTTCCGCGCGTCCAACTGGGATGACGCGGTAAAAATTATCAAAGGCATGGCCGGTCTCAACGGCATTATGGTGTCTTCCAATCTTGCCGGTAGTCCCTTCTGGCAAAGCCTGTCCGCTATCGGCATCCGTTTCGGCGGCTGGCACACCCATCTTCCCTCCACGGAGACCCCGGTTTATTTTTTCTGCATTTTATTGATCCCTTTTGTGCTTTTAACAAAAAACGCAAGCGAACTTCTGGAAAAATTTTCAACAAACTGGCGAACGGCCCTGGCAGCAAGCCTGATGATGATCGTGGGCCTGCTGTTATTAAACGACACCAGCTCGTTTTTATATTTTAAATTTTAGGCGGATTCATGGTTATGAGTTATCGGAAATGGCTGATTACAACGTTGTCTTTGATTCTGATTTTCGCGGCGCTGGTTGTTGCCGTTAATTTTTATATCGATCATCACGCCATTCGGTTAAGCCTGTTTGGCGGCAAAAAGGAAATCCGGCAAACCATTTATCCGGACGGCATCAATCAGCACATTTTCAATCCGGAGCTCATTTTTCACAATCCTGATAAGTTTGACTCTTTTCTTTTCGGTTCGTCTCGAACCGCCGTGATTGACGTGGCAAAAATTTCTTCGGGTAGATTCTACAACATGTCCTACTCCCTGGGATTACCCGTCCAGCACCGTGTCATTCTTCAAGCTTTGATGGATAAAGGCATCAAAATTAATACCGTCCTGGTTGGCCTGGACGAATTTTGTTTCAGTCTGCCCGCGACAACACGTCAAAAGCACCTGATCCGAATCATGCATCCGGATATCGGCGGCCCGAATCGCCTGGAAATATTCGGCATGTATTTTTTCCGCAAACCCGACCTGAAGGAACTGTCCCAATGGAAAGCCAGAGTACTCTCCGGCAAGTTGGAAGGCAGAATCATCACGAGTAGTCAGGGTCTCAACCTGGGATGGGAGCCGAAAGATAAGATCATTGAAACGGTGGGAAAACCTATTTTCAGTTTTACTGTCAGCAAATATGAACCCGTTGTTTATGGACAAAAAGAAATGGATGAAGCTTTTGCGGAAATTGAAAAACTTATTGCCCTGTCTAAAGCCCATCATTTCAGGCTGATATTTTTCATCACGCCGTTCTACTCTCAACTCTATCTCAATGAGGCGGAAGCCTTATTGCTTGCCAAGGAAAGACTGGCCGGGATCACCGATTATTATGATTTCAGCGGACTCAACTCTGTCACGACCAGCGCCATGAATTATTACGAGGAGAGCCACTACCGCTATCGGGTCGGCGACATGATCATCGCCCGTATTTTTGGCGGCGACGCCGTAAAATTGCCCGATGATTTCGGCGTCCTGGTGACAAAACAAAATATCGGCCGGCACCTGGAAACACAGAAACACGAGCTTGAGCAATATCTCCGTAAGCAAAATCTCCAATGAAAGAGAAAAAAGACTCAAAAAAAACAGGCTCATCAGAGCCTGTGAATTGTTGTGGAATATACTAATTATGAATTAGTCAGAAGACTTCTTATTGGCAAATGACGCGAGGGAATGTCGAAACCAAATCATATCTTGTGGTGTCAGGCACTTAAACAGGTAACCTCCAAGGGCCAGCATCAGAAAAGCACCGGGGAGTGACAACACCGGACTAAAGACATGCAGTGCATAAAAAATCCCGACAGCCGCCAGTGCCGTCAATCCCGGCTTGATCAGAGAAGCACGCAAATCCATTGCCAGGCGATTTCGCAAAACCAGGATCAATCCCGTGGTTGTCATCATCATCCCGATGCCCGCGCTGCAGATCGCGCCAAAAGCGCCAAATTTCAAAACCAGTTCCGAAATGGTCAAAGAAAAAAGCACAGCACCGAGCAAAGCACAAAACAATGCCTGAATATCCAGTTTTCTTGCCATTAAAATCATCACCAGCGCATGCCCGGCTGTCGATGGAACCAAAAGCCACATTACAGGCCCAACCAAAGCGCCGGCTTGAACATAGTTCTTGCCGAAGATTTGAGCGATCACCCAGGGCCCCAATACCGTACCCAGCAGAGCCAGCGCGGTCCCGAAAAATAGAGAAAAACGAAGCGCCGTTTCTGCGAATATCCGATCTTTCCCGTCTTGTCTGGCCGCCACCCGGCTGAGAACCGGCAGAGAAACACTGCCCAGTGCCAACGGGATTTGAGCCAGCACGAAAAGAACCTGCATGGCCAGCGCCATCTGTCCCAGTGCATTGCCATCAGGACCCAGATGACGAAAAAATATCAAAGGCCCCTGATAAACAACAGCCATCAGGAATGTGGATCCGGCCAGAGGAAGCCCCTGCAGGAAAATCCGATACAGATCCGTTATATTTCTGTTTAACCTTAAAGGGAATACCTGCCGATGGATCATGGTCAATCCATACACGGCTTGAAGACACCAGACCAGTCCATGAATGATGACTACGGGCAATGCCTCTCGCCAGGCCATCAGCACCACAAGGCCCAGGACCACTTCCAGCGATCTAAAGATGGACTGCTGCCAGAAGGAGTACCGATTAACTTCGTAAGCCGTATAAACGTTTTCCGTCCAAAGGGCCAGCGACCTCCCCATCAGCGCAAAAGAAAAAACAAACACCAGCAAACGGGAAGACGGATCATCCTCTATCAATACAGAAAGAATAAAATACGCGACCGTGGCCACAAGGATGGACACCATCCGCAGCGTAAGGGTAAGGGCAGCCGTGCGTTTGCCGCGTTCCCGGTTTTCACCGACATCCCTGCTCAGAACAACGGCCAGGCCCATACTGGTTAAAGGAATAAACAGCAGGTACCAGGCAATTCCATAACTGATCATGCCGTAGATCTGGGGGCCCAGAATTCTGGCCAGAATCACCACATAAATGAACCGTGTGATAAAGTAAACGCCGCGCCCCCCCAGCAGGTAAGTTAAATTCCTGGCAATGGAGGCAACACCGCTTCCCTCAATAACCGTCTTTAATCTGGGCAATTCAAAATAATCCTGTTTTCATAAAATATTATCATACGACATTTTTGCACGTGTTCGACAATGCGACCTGTAGTAGTTAAAAAAATATGCCGGTGAATACTAAACAGCCTTAATGCTTCGCGGGATCATTTCAACCAATGAGTCAAATCATGAGCGATTAAGATTTGGAGTTTGGAGATATCATCCCGATAGAGGTTTTCCAGTTTACTTCTGGTCTCCGGCTTCATGATTTTTGTTTTGGCCAGCAACTTGGATTTCAGTCTCTCCCGCAAACTGGTCCATCCATCTTCCGTGAAGATTTTTCTACCCAGAAAACTCACAACTCTCTGGAATGGCGGTTTCCTGCTAAACATACTCTTAATGAGCTTTGACTTGGGAACACCTGAGATCATATAGTCCGTAGTCATATCCGGGATGAAAGTGGCGTCAACTTCCAGGAAGCGATACAGATCTTGTATCAAAGAGACAGGCTGACGTCTCAAATCATCAAACAGACATATTTTTACCCTGCTGAAATGATCTAAGTAGTCCTTAACCTGGTGCGTATAGAATCCCACGTCCTGGTAATACCAGGTTGGCCGCCACCCTTCTGTGATTCTTTTTGTTTCTTGTTGAAGAGCTTCCTCGAATGGCAGAAATTCTCTCCCTTCCAGGGTGAGTTCCGCGTGGGCTGCAAATGCTCTTTCAACAGGGTTTCTGAGGATAATAATAATTCGGGGGTCCCCCAAATACTGCCTGATCAGAGGAATGGTCTTCCGGTGATAATAAAGATTCGTGTGACTGGCTTCGCCAATAGCTTTCTTTCGATCTGTGTATTCAAAAAGCCGGCGGTACTCGTCATAATTTTGCACAATTTTCAAACAGTCGTCACCGATGCCGCCTGTCGGAATTTTGGAAAATTGCGCAAAAAAGAAATCCGGTTCTTTAGGGATGCTCATGAAAACGTCGGGATGTTGCTTTAAGGCGTGATACAGGGATGTCATCCCGCATTTGGCTGCGCCAACTAACAGGAAGTTGGGCAAAATGGGTTTTGAAATTTTAGTCATCAATCAGCGCGCTCATTGAACAACTGGAAAACTTTTCAGTAATAGATTCTCCCGGATAACGTTTTTAATTTGCCAATGGTTTCTTGGGTGATGCATGATCTGGTTTTCATTGCTTTCGGCAGGCCAATGATTGTATCCTTTATCCCCCGCAGGAAATAGATGATATGTCTGTTTCTGATCCCTGCAACAAAAAAATAACCCCACCACAGCAACGTATGCGACAAAACATTGATCCAAGGCAAATTTCTTATCGCCACCCAGCATCGACTTCTTACGCCATAATAAATCCACTTCCCCGGCACCCTGGCCTGCTGCGTTTCATAATGAATAACGGATATCGCGGAGGAGTGCATAATTTTATATCCTTCGTTCACCAGTCGATAGCTGAAGTCCAGTTCTTCACCGATAAAAATCAGAGGCTCCCAGAACATCCCCATCTCCAGAAAGATGCTGCGTCTGACGGCAAAACCGGCGCCGCAGAAATAGGAGCATTCGTAGTCCGCAGCGATTCTTTTTTTGTCCGCCCTGGGAATGCTCTTATATTCCTCAAGACCATCACCCGGCTGCACAATTCGAAAGGCAATGCATCCCAAACCATTGTCTTGGCGAAAGTACGAAACCACTTGGTCAAGCGCATTGTTCTCGGCAAACACAGCGTCATCATCAATGAAAACACAGAATTCACCCCGCGCCATGCGGACACCGTGATTTCGCCCGCCCGGGGGTCCGGAATTCGTATTGAGAAAAAAATACCTGACATGAGGAAACGCCTGCCGAATAAGATCGCCCGTGCCATCAGATGATGCGTTGTCCACAACGATAACTTCGTAATCCCTGTTTGTCTGAAGGGAAAAGGATTCCAGACAGCGCTTAAGGATTTCTTTGCGGTTCATCGTTACAACGATCAGACTCACCCGGGGCAAACGTTCCGAGACATTACGGTTTTTCATAGGATTGACTGCTTTCAGGCCGTGCAACTTCCAACAGGAGATCCGCATACCGCTCCCAGCTAAAACGCTGTCGGAAACGCCTCACTTTTTCACCACTGACGGGTGTTTTAAAGAACCATTCTATTTTTTTCGCAAGATCATCGACATTGCCCGTTTCGAACAGATAGCCGCTTTCGCCAACGCCAACACATTCCCGGAAAGCAGGCAGATCGCTGGCAATAATCGGTTTATCAAAGGCATAGGCGATATTGAGAGGCCCGGACTGCGTCACCGACAGATAGGGAGCGACAAACACGTCGGCTACGGCAAAGTAGCGGCCGACTTCCTCATTGGGAACATAACGGTCGATCCAGACAATCCGGGACCGAAGGGGATCGTCCTTTGGCAGGCCCTGCAGGAATCGATCCTTTGTGTCCGCTTCGTCTTCACGAGGATAGAAGGATTGACCAACAATCAGCAGAGAGACATCCGGACATTCCCGTGCGATGGATCGAAATGCCGCAATCAGAACATCCAATCCTTTGTATGGCCGAATGAAGCCGAAAAAAAGCAGAACTTTTTTTCGCAAACCAAGCCCGCGGCGGATGCCCTCACAAGATTCAGACGGGGGCGTAAACTGATCGTAAACCGGATGAAAAGCTCTAATCATTTTTTGATGATTAACGCCGATGTGTCGAGCCAGATCGACTTCTGCCTGACCATGCATCACCAGCCGGTCCGCCATATTAAAAACACTACATGTCATGGCCTTATCGCCGGGAAAACGTTCATGGGGGAGACTGTTGTGGACAATCAGACAGATTTTCATTCTTGTCAGAAGCTTCAAGGCCGCAAACAAAACGATAAACACCGGGAAATGGACCGGATGCACCCAGTGAGTCATGAACATATCGTATCGGCCCCGGCGCAGGTGTTTAATCAGTCGCACCCAGGTCAAGGGATTGGTGTAACTCAAAATTTGCAAGCCTTGCCGGTGAAAGGTCAGACTGCTTTCTTCATCAAGACTGGCACGAGATGGTCCCGGTTGCAGGAATTCAGGATAGGGTTTAGACCAGTAGAACAAATCGACGGTCAAATCACGTCTGTTTTGAAGCGCTGCGGCTAAACGGCTGTTAAAATGAATAATCCCGCCGCGGAAAGGATGCGAAGGGCCAAGCAGGGCGATTTTCATGGATGGGCCTCGCTGCCGAGGCGTGCGGGAAAGACATATCCAAATATTCTGGCCGGATGCAGGGGAAGTAACAAAACCGGAACCATCATCAGAACATCAAAGACCCCTTCCGGCCGGATGACATGGCCGAGCGACCTCAATGCCTTTTCCAGAAAAGATCTTCCGTGACACACGGGCAGGATTACACTAAACTTCGCCGTCATACAGCCTCTTTGTTGTGACCTGGAACCATCCCGCTATCTGCGATTGCAAAACGTTCAACGGTGCAATCCTCAGCAATTCGGTCTTTGTACGTGCAATTACGGCATAAATAGAATTCATTGTGCCCGGAATTGAAGGCCTTTCGAAAGTCAGCAGATGCATGGCTCTTCCAGGCACTCAGAACACTTGTGTCTTTGACGTTTCCAAACGAGTGTCCGTTTTTAAAGTCGTATTCGCAGGGGATTAACTCACCTGTCGCATCCATGGTGATGCGCTTCCACGGTCTCATGCAGACAAAAGGCTTTTCTTTTCGTGTAAACGTGTCCGTATTATACTCATACCTGCGATAATCGGATTTTTCCGGCGCATAGGATTGATCCAGATCGTTTCCCAGAACCGGAGGCATATCCACGGTTTTCAAAGTAAAATAATCAACGCCGAGTTTTTTCGCCAGGTCTCGTGCTGCCGGTACCTCAGATTCATTGTGGCGCATAACGACAAAACGCATGTTGATTCTCGGTGTATTCACGCCTTTCATGGAGCGCACACGCAGAATCTTCTGTATATTGGAAACCACAACATCAAGGCGACCGCCCTGACGATACTGTTCATAGGTCTTTTGCGTAGCGCCGTCTACCGCAACAACCAGAGAGTCGAGGCCTGAATCCACCAGGGCTTCGGCCTGTGCTTCATCGAGAGGCACATTGCCGTTGGTGCTGGTATGCACAATGATACCCTTCGCTTTGGCATAGGTAATCATTCGAATCATATCCGGATTGAGAAAGGGCTCTCCCCAGTTCCAGAAAATGAGCTGTAACAGATAGTCGCCGCACTCATCAATAAAATGTTTGAAAGTCTGAAAGGGCAATAAAGTGGGCTTTCTGGATTTTGTAATGGATGACGTCAGGCACAAAGGGCAGGATAAATTGCAGAAATTGGCCGGCTCGACCTGAGCGATGACCGGATAGCCCAATGGCCGTGACGGCAACAGGTATTGATTTAATCCGGCCAGAAAAAAATTGAATGCTTTGCGTAGACCGATTTTTCGGGCGGAATAAGGCAGTAGTTCGAACTCAAAATCGAATCGGCCTTTTAAAAACAGAGTCGGTATTTGAAACGCAACATCACGGAGTTGAAATATTTTCATACTGGGTCCTTCCCTAGCCAGGCGCTCAAATCCCGTTGGATATAGTCCTGAAGTTTAAGAATGTCATCGCGAAAGAAGCGCCGGAGGTCCTTTTTAATATCAGGATCCATGGGCAGGGGCCTTCGCAGAATGACGGAGCGAAAACGTTCACGAATGTGAACCCATTGATCCGGCCCCCATATCGCTTCACCGATAGGTCTCACGACTTGGTGCAGCCGTTTTGGTTTAACAAAAAGATCATTGAGCAGCCTCCAGCGGGGTGTTCCGGAGACATTGTGTCTGTGTCTGATATCTGGCAAAAAATCGGGATCAACCTGAAGAAAAGAAAACACCGTCCGGATCACATTCCCGGCGTTTTGATTCAAATCCTCATGGAGCAGTACCAGCACCCGGCTGAAGTTTTTCTGAAAAGCGTGCACCTGCTTTGCATATAATCCCCCTTTCCTGTATTGCCACATGTGCGCGTATCCGTCCTGCTTGCGTTTTTCTTCCATTTTGATGCCATCTGCAAAAGACAGGTGTTCCCTTCCATCCCGAACCAGATATTTGTAAGCAGAATAGGCCCGCTCGACGGGATCTCTCAGAATAATGATGATCCGGGGATCGCCAAGATACCGTTTGATCGCCGGAATAGTTCTATCGAAATAAAATATCGTATCCACGCTCGCTTCCCCCAGTGCTTTTCTGCTTATCCCTTTTTCAAACAGGTGGACGTATTCATCCAATGAACCGACCGAGCTATGCGTAATCAAATAATCACCGGGACCTTTACCCGGATTGGCCACGCGAGCGCTTAAAAATTTTGGCTCCTTCAGAGAGCTCATAAAAACGTCAGGGTGCTGCCGTAAATAATAATATAAAGCCGTCGTGCCGCACTTTGCAGCCCCGGCAATGAGAAAATTGGGAAGCGCAGGCTGAGTTTTGCTTTCTTCCGAGATGGGGCGCATCTTTCTTAACTCCCTTGAAATATCGAGTTTCTTATATTTTTATACCTTCAATCAAGTAGTAGGTCTTACTT
This sequence comes from uncultured Smithella sp., assembly GCA_964445385.1. Lineage (GTDB taxonomy): Bacteria > Desulfobacterota > Syntrophia > Syntrophales > Smithellaceae > UBA8904. The sequence continues at coordinate 3,387 of CAYULE010000032.1, read as the reverse complement.
TTGGCTTCTGCCAGAAAGGCGTCTATATGGATATCCGTAAAACATTGTCCATAGCGCGAAAGCACCTCCTTCTCACTCTTAAAGTGCCTTACATGGGAAGGGAAAGGAAAATTTGGCACGGAGCCATAAAATCTGGCGCCTGATCTGATTCGATTCAGCACTTCGATGTCACCTTCAACGTGCTCTAAGAATTCCGTGCATATAACAGCATCATAGTCAAATGTCGTGAACAGATCCGTTTGAAAAGCGTCTTGTCGACTAAAAACAAACTCCGGACAGACTCGCTTTGCTTGTTCAATACGCTTGCGGCTAAAGTCAAATCCATGATACCTGCTTATTCCCTTATCTCTAATTAAGCAGGCTAACTGCCCGGTCCCGCAGCCGACTTCAAGGATGGATTCGACGCCTGCTCTTATCATCCGATCAACAATCACCGACCATAGGAAATAGTAGTTTGTCTCAGAATAGTGGCGACGCCAACGATCACTATTTTCGAATGATGCATCATACCACTCAGGACCTTTCTCCGCCCCTTTCTCTTGGGGAACACACTTCTCGCTTAACGACAAGTATACTGCTTGGGCCCCCCGTAAGACAATCGGAGGAATGATTTCCTTAATGATGCTTTCGAGTTTTCTCTGCAAATGTATATCACCTACTTAAAAAAATCCCCAGAAACATTCAAACATATAGCGGAACCGCATTTCGGATTAAGCCATTTACACCACAAAGCATATCGGGCAAGGTTTCCCGAAAGGCAGGTATACATTTTAAAATCCGGGCTGCCGGCCTTCAAACACGCGATCAAACAAACACAAGGCCTGCTTTTCCGACATCATACCACTTCTGACAGCAGGCCACAACTTCACATCCGTTCTGAAAACAATGGGAACCGGCTTGCTGCCGATTCTTACAGGAACGTTCTCGTAACCGAGAGCAGCCAGGGCCGCGATACGATGATGCCCTTGCGTAATGATGATAATGCACTTTTTGTCCCTGACAAGAACCTGTCCTGCTACATCACCATCAGAATCATTGCTGCGATTGTATCCATTCATTTGAATAGACTCAAGAATATTTGATAGCCGCCTGAATTCCAGTTCACCTTTCTTACCGGACACAGGCCCACACAACTGCCAACCTGTTTTGGAAGAAAGTCTTACCCCCTGGCTCTTGTTTTCTAATGAAATGACTTTGCGTGCATCCCGACTTTTATTTATGTTTGGGATGCCATCCCAGGGGAAAAAAGCATATGTGTAGGGGGACATTCGGGATAGGGGAGATGAATGATCCGCATCCAGTCCCAGAAGCCGGGCAAGATTTGCCGGTTGAAAATGATCATAATATATTTGAAGGGGTGATTCATGATACTTTTTTACGCTGCCGTTTAAAATACCCAGGGCTGTTTCAACAAATGGATGAGCGGCATCTTTGGTACACGGGTATGCAACCGGGGATAATCCCCGGCAGTGATTCAATGGAACATTGATCAGCACAGGGTTGCCGGATGAGCGCGTAAGCGCTTCCACCGGATCATCCAATAATCCCCGCAGATCAACGGGAGGCACCCGGTGAATTCTATAAAAACCTTTGCTGCTTAGCAAATCAATTGCAAAATTTTTCAGTTCAAAGGGTATAAAATCTTGAATGGCCATAGATTTTTCTAACGGGCTTAAAGTTATTCAAAAAAACTAATTTTCTCGTTATTACGGAGTAGACCGGCGTTGTGCCCTTCATGGCATGTCAAAATATTAATGAAAATGCCGGATGAACGATCGCACTTCGTTTGCATGGAATGACGTACAACTGAAGGATTTTATTTATTTCAATTCAATTTTACCAGAACCTTGCAGTGCTCTTCAAAAAGTCTTTCCGGAGATTTTAAAAGGTCACAAACCTCTTCCGGACCATTAATGATGCCGGTTACGGCATCGTCAATGGATATACGCCCGCTGCGGCACAAAGTCAGAATCTTTGCAAATGCGCCACCCAGATGTCCCCTCGACCCCATTATGGAAATCGCGTTAGTGATCATATGATCTACCGCATCCAATGCCAGTGGTTCTCCGCTTCTGCCAAGAACAGCAACACGCCCGTTGGCTTTTAATCTGCGGAACACTCTGTTGATGTTGTCCATGTTTCCGGATGCCTCTATCACAACATCAACGGAGGACGGGCCATGATTGAAAAATTCATCAATGTCGTATATTTCATCGCTCCACTTTCCGGCCAACTTTCGCCGGAATAAAACAGGTTCAACCATATGTACCCGAGAAGCGCCAAAAACAGATTTACTGAGCATGGCCGTGTACAAACCGATAGGACCGGCGCCAAAGATGGCAACAACATCTCCGGCTCCGACGTGCGTGTTCTCGCAGGCCACATAAGCCACACCCGCAGGTTCCACACAGGCTGCCGCCCGCAGTCCCTTTTCGCTTTTTGCCATATCGCTGACATTGTGGGTAAGCATGGACGGGACGTCAACGATATCACCGAAGAGTCCATCTTTCTCCAATCCCAGTAGCAGTGCGTGGCGACATTGATTGAAATCTCCTCTTCTGCACTCATCACAGTAATGGCATACAATAATCGACTCAAACGTGACGCAAGCACCAGGCCGCACGTGGCGAACTTGAGAACCGACTTCAAGCACTCTGCCGATTCCCTCGTGGCCGATGACCCGACCTGCAGCAGTGATTTGAGCCGGTGCCGAACACCTGATATAACCGGTATTCGGATGCGTGGTTACAAGATGAACATCTGTACCGCATACGCCGGCGTAAATCATTTTTACCCGAATTTCATCCGGATGAACGGCTGGCAATTTTCGGTTTTGCACCGATATCCGGGGGTTTTTGTATATTTGATGAGGCCCCGGCCGGTCAATGCCTTTTACAGGGTCAATATCTGCATGAACGACAACAACTCTGGATTCCATAATCAATTACTCCAAACATAAAGATTTAAGCTCCAGCAGCGTTTGAGGCGTCGGCAGGAGTGGTCTCGATCCTGCGGGCGTCAATCCGGCGGCTCTGGCCATTGTCTCATATTCAGCACAGGTATAGGCATCGCCCTGCGGTGTCGTTGCCAGCATGAGAAAAGCGAAGGCAGCCGGCTCCGGCGGCGAAATCCGATCCGGATTGGGCATGATATCAATCACGAATACCGAACCGTCGACGGCGAGAGATTTTTTTGCCTTGCCCAGCAGTTGAACACATTCATTCTGATTAAAATGATGCAGGATGTTGGGCAGCAAAATGAGATCATAATTATCGCCCCAGTCAACTTCAAAGGCATTCCCGTTCGTTGTTTGATATCGATCAGTCAATCCAGCTGACTCAGCATTTTTTCTGGCAACCGCTAAAACATTGTCCCAGTCAATGGCCA
>CAYULE010000031.1:16902-19595 GCA_964445385.1 uncultured Smithella sp. | reverse complement strand
ACGCGTGCGTCAGTAATTTCGTTGAGCCCCCGCTCGGTGATGATCCGGCCGTCCCGGCGTCCTACCAGTTGAGTGAGTTTCCGTTCATCCATCATTTTAAGGTGATAGCGAACCGTTCGTTCGCTGAGTTCCACGTTTCGCTCCGACATCCGCCGGGCGATCACACGCGCTCCCAACGGTGCAGCGCTTTCGTGCAGAATCTTTAGAATGAGGATGATTTTTCTTTCGATGTCTTCGGGCTTAAAAAGTTCTTTCATGGATCTTCCATACGGCAATCGGCAATCGTTTGCCGTATTCCTACTGACAAACGACATTTTTGTCAAACACATTTTTGTCAAATATGTTTTTTATGGTTCAAATTTGTTCTATTTTATTAGATACGGTTTGACGATAATCACATTTTTTATAAAAAAATCTGATAGATATTTATGGGATCGGGCGTCGCCGGTGGTTTACGGCTGGTCTACTGTTTGCTAAATTTAGATTGTATCTGTCCGGCGATCGCTTCAACAGGTTCGCTGAACAGTGATTCCAGAGAAATGGATTCCAGATACTCATCCTGCCAGGGAAGGTTATATTCATTGATGAGATTTCTTATATCATTGTAACGATAGCCCAAAACGTTTCTCTTTTCACTTAACGCCAACCTTTCGTTGTAATTAATATGAATCAAGAGAAGATTATTCACAAAATTGTTTTCTCCCAAAAGGGGTAAAACCAGAATAGAGGCTCCGTCAGACTTTCCCTTGCCAATATAAATATGGCCGGTGCTGACGATGGTTCTTTTGGTTCCCATAAGCTCTGTAGGCTGATCAGCGCGGGATTTCATTTGTGCCGCTGTTCCGTCTTTCTTTTGTATGACAATGGTTGAATCATCCGAGGGATTACCCTGTTTGTCAAGACCGCTGATATTATAGACGACATATCCCCGGATAGCCTCAATAGCTTGCTGAATACGGTTGATCGCCAAAATGTTGCGATAGGTTAAATTATTGACGGAAAATTTCAGATTTTCCAGCAGGTCGAAAATGATGCCTTTGATTTCTTTTTCTTTCCTGCTGGTGCCAACCGTGACGGTTTTGGCCTGATGACGAATGGCGTCAATCGGGCGGGTCAGCTCATCGATCGCCATCCCCAGCGTAATATCCAGAAGAACAAACGGAGAAATCAGATTTTCTTCGCCCTTGAATTCGTTGCGAATGTCCTTCAAGGGCAGCTTACCTACGGCATATTTTAACAAGAGCAGTAAATCGGCAATCGTTTTTCCTGCCAGCACGCTAAAGGATCCGCTCAGCCGATGCTGATTGAACATGGTGTAAAATTCATTGATCATCTGTCGGAAAGACATATCGGTGATAATGTCAAGAATGGATAATTTCTTTTTTGTTCTTTCTGTTAATTCTGTTGCCAGCAGGTTGCGGAATTCGCGGAAAATTTGCGCTTCATCATCCATAGCGCATGCCGCATAGTAGCCCCATAAATGGCCGGCCATCGTGTTGAGAATTACCGGCAATGGCGCAGGCGCTATGGGAATGGGAATGACCGCATCGGCGACTTGATTAAAACGATGATCACCTTCATCGGCAAAAACAATAACGGACGCTTTATGGGCTTTAAAAATGGCCACATCTTTGACGACGTCCTCCGCCACTGCTTGTGGATTACCGGAAGCGCAGACCAGAATCAGAGGTTCGGCGGACAGATCGATATGTTTTTTGTTTTCAACAATATCAGAAGAAATAGTTTTATAGCAGAGTTCACTGAGTTTGATGCGTATTTCATCGGCTGCCGCTTTGTTGGGGCCGCTGCCCACAATCGCCCAGAATCGTTTGTCGGCGTTTTTTTTAACGGAGGCTGCTATGGTGCCGCGATTTTCGAAAATCCGATCCATGAGACGGGGTGCGGTTTCAAGATGCCTGAGCGCTTCCGCGATGTCTTCATCCGTGCGCGACTTCAGCAGCTGGGCAAAACAAAGGGCCAGCACTTGTCCTGCAATGATCTGGGAATAAAAGGCTTTGGTTGAGGCGACCGACATTTCAATATCACGTCCGTCACTGGTGTAAAATACACCGTGGGATTTGGCGGTGATATCCGATTGCCGGCGGTTGACGATAGAGATAATATACGCGCCGCGCTCTTTGGCCATCGCGACCGCCCGGTTCGTATCGGTGGTTGTGCCCGATTGTGTGATGGGGATGATAAGTGTATCGGCCAGATCGTCTTTCAAGCCGAAGCCGCTTAATTCTGACGCGATGCTGGCGAGAATGCTGATGCCCATGCCTTTGAGGTAATGCGACAGGGCGTCGGCGACCGCCTGACCCGCAACAGCCGCTGTCCCATGACCGATGACAATGATATTCCGAATGGAACTGTTTTGCAGACCCGTGCGCACGGATGCAGGAATGATATCGTTGCCCAGATTAAATGTGACCTGCGGTGCGGATCGCTCAGATTTAACAATCCGGTATTTGCCGCGCAGCGTTCTCTTAATCGACAAGGCTGATTCTGAAATTTCTTTGAGGAAAAAATGAGGATAATCGCTTCGGTCAATATCTCTCGTCGTGATTTCCGCGATCTGCAAATCATGGTTGTTCAGAGGAATAGCAGTGCCGTCATATAGACAGGCTGTGATGCCTTTGATACCACCGCCTTGATTTTGATCCAGAATAAATATTTGACCGGCAACCGTGCCG
>CAYULE010000031.1:13654-16802 GCA_964445385.1 uncultured Smithella sp. | reverse complement strand
GATCAGTTCACCGTCCGTTTCCAAAGCTTCCCGTAACGCCGTATAGTTGTCGATATCTCCGTTTAAGACCACGTTAATTTGCGCCTCGCTCCCCGGATACAAAGGACAGTCGGTTGAAGTACGCTTTGTTGCATAATTGTTTATCGGATGGCAATTTTCTTCAGTGATGGCGCCTACAGAAGCCCATCGGGTATGCGTCAGGGCTGTTTCAGAAACGGTCTCTCCTGCGGCAAAATGCTGCAGGATCCGGTCGGTTTGAATAGAATTTCTTAAATCGGCAACGTTGCGTCCCAGTTTGCCGACAATGGAAAAAGTCTTATAGGTAAACGTAACGTTAACACTTTCAGAACCATTGATTTGAGGGGTAGAAATGAAGATGGACTGATTGATCAGGTCGCTTTTTTGCGTCCGTTTCTGAAACTCTTCACCTAATCCGTTTTCCTGAATCTTCCGGATGATGGTTTCCATTTCTTTTTTGCTTTTCAGCGTGAAATTCAGCTGGATGCCTGCTGAGTCGCGTCCCCTGACTTCCAGGCGGTTTAACGCGCTTAACAACAGGTTAAGTTTTCGATATTTCCGGAAAGTGGCGGGTGTAACCGCAGAGTTTTTTTCAACTCCGGTCAGCACCAGTACTTTTTGCAGGTTGGACAGAATATCTTTTTCCAGCATCCAGCAGATGTCTTTAAGTAGAATCATCCTGCCGTTGATTATTTCCAGGTCGACAGAATTAATCGAGGCAGCCTGATCTTCCAACCTTTTCTCTTCATCCGCCAGAAAATGCTTTATTTCAACGGCTATACGGGACAGCGCTGCCATTCGGTCTGTCTGAAAAAAAAGAAATTCCTGTGCTTCCTCGCGTTTGAGATCCAAAACGGCCATGTTCATGGACTGGATGGTATCCATGCCGTCTAAAAAATTGGTTACGGAATTTATCCCGGTGAGAACACTCTGCAAGCCGGCGCTTTTTATTTTATCCCATAAAGCGGGAACTGTAGGATCGGTTGACGGGTCCGAAGATTTTTCTTTCAACCGGCATGTCATTAAACCGGCAAAACCGCAATTGAGCTGACCGGGAAGAATCGGGAAAAAGATAATTGCCGGCGTTTGGACATGATCCGGATGACGGCCGATAAATATCCGGCTATTGACAATCAAACCCAGGAAAGTTTTCAAGCGATAAAGCATTTTTTTAAATATCATTACGTTCTCAAATTACTATTTGGTTTTTTCGCAATCAATGCCCAGTTTTGTCATTTTATCAGTGAAGGTATTCCTGTTGATACCCAGAAATGCAGCCGCAGAACTTTTGACATTGCTGGAACGCCGCAGGGCGATTTTGAAAAGACCTTTTTCCACCATCGACATGACTTCTTCGTGCAGTTTGCTTTTGCCGTTGTCGGAACCGGATAAAACCGTTGTAAGATCGTCCAATTTCTGTTCCAATATTTCTTCGACAACCATGTAGCATGATTCATGAACATCGATTCCCGATGCCGTTTTATTTTGCTTCTTTGCGCCCATGTTGGTTAAAAACTCCTCATAATGAAGTTCATTTTTCTATTATAAAAAAACAATAATTTCTGATGATCTTCTTCAATAAACGTTTATTATGCTAATAATTTTGTAACGAGAATTGCTATAATGACAATAATGATAATCCAGGTGATAATGACCAGTGACCTCCGCTCAATGGGGGCCTCCAGATAGTTCTTTACATCCGGTTCCACCTTCTCATCTCCAAGCTTGTTTGCCAAATGGCTGATCAGTACCGCATGATCTTCCAGAAGATTAGAAAGTATAAAAAGCCCTCTGGTGGTCGTCAGAAGAAAGTAAGCCTTGTTACGCATGACGACAACGCCCAGATGCGTGATTTCCATCCAGGTTAATTTTTTTTCGCGGAAAAATTTTTTAATACGCAGTCCGGTTTCGGAAATCAATATTTCCCTTTCGTATGACTCAATGGCAACAATCAGCGTGATAATGAACAGCGCCCCAACCAGGATTTTTTCCCAGGATTGTCCGCTTACAAAACTCAAAACCAGCAGCACAAATAAAAGAATCACTGCGATAATAAAAGGAGTGATGAAGGCCTTTTTTATTTTATAAACCTGGCTCATGCAGGATCTCCTGATTTTTCTGCTTTTTTTCTGCTAAATGTGCCGCTTTTACCGCCGCTTTTTTCCAGAAGTAAAATATCGCTGATGATCATTTCTTTATCGACGGCTTTGCACATGTCATAAATGGTCAACGCGGCTACACTCACCGCTGTTAATGCCTCCATTTCCACGCCGGTTGGTCCGACCGTCTGGACCTGGCTGCCAATGACCACTTGTGAGTTTTTCCGGTCAATTGTAAACTCGATGTCGATGCCGGTCAGGGCCAGTGGATGACACAGGGGAATAAACTCGCCGGTTTTTTTTGCCGCCATGATGCCTGCGATTTTAGCGGTAGTCAGCACGTTGCCTTTAGTGATCCGGCCTTCTTCAAGAAGCGCAAGTGTGCCTTTTTTCATTTTAATCTGGCCGCATGCTTTTGCAACACGGACAGTCTTTGCTTTGCCAGTTACATCTACCATCTGAACCTGGCCTGCGTCGTTAACATGGGATAGCTTTTTCATGGTAATTACTGACTTTATAATGTTCGAAATTATGTTGGTCTAAACAGTTTGAACAGACCCTAGCACAGCGCCCCCTGTGAGTCAAGAAGGTCGGAAATAATTTTTCTTAAATTAAAAACTTGATATAAATGTAGTGATTAGCTAATGTTTTTCATCCAAAATTCTTACCCGGAGTAAAAAAGTGTTCATCAAAGTGCTCAGTATGAGCGTGATTGGGATGGAATCCTATCCCGTATCGGTGGAAGTGGATGTTTCCCAGGGATTACCGCAATTTTCAACAGTCGGCCTGCCGGACGCTTCTGTGAAAGAAAGCCGTGACCGGATTAAAGCCGCCATTAAGAATTCCGGCTATTCTTTTCCGCGCAATCATGTAACGGTCAACTTGGCGCCCGCCGATATTCGCAAAGAGGGCACGGGATTTGATCTGCCGATCGCAGTGGGCATTTTGGCGGCTGAAGAATTGATTGAAGCAAGCGTTCTGCAAGGTTGTTTTTTTATCGGTGAATTGTCACTGGATGGCAGTATTAAAGG
>CAYULE010000031.1:8357-13554 GCA_964445385.1 uncultured Smithella sp. | reverse complement strand
TGGAGATCGCTGCCGCAGGCGGGCATAACGTCCTAATGATCGGTCCGCCCGGTTCAGGCAAAAGCATGCTGGCAAAGCGGTTGCCCACAATATTACCCGATCTTTCTTTTGAAGAGGCCATCGAGGTGACCAAGGTCTTTTCCGTGGGAGGTCTTCTGAATGCGGGAGAAACACTGATAGCCGTGCGGCCCTTCCGTTCGCCTCATCACACCATTTCCGATGTCGGTTTAGTCGGTGGCGGACAAATGCCGCGTCCCGGAGAAATCAGTCTGGCTCATCTGGGCGTGCTCTTTCTGGACGAACTTCCCGAATTTAAACGAAATGCGCTGGAAGCGCTTCGTCAACCGCTGGAAGAAGGAACGATTACGATTACCCGTTCATCCGTGACCGCGGGCTTTCCGGCAAAATTTATGCTGGTGGCTGCGATGAACCCTTGTCCCTGCGGCTATTTTGGGGACCGGGTTCGCGCCTGCCGCTGTTCTCCCCAGCAGATCCGTCAGTATCAGGCAAAAATATCCGGCCCGCTTCTGGATCGCATCGATTTGCATATCGAGGTGCCGTCGGTCAAATACCGGGCCTTGACCGGAAAAGAAGAAGGTGAATCGTCCACTCTAATCAGAAAGCGGGTTGATGCTGCGCGTGAGCGGCAAATAAAACGCTTCGGTAATTCCGGTGTTGTTACCAACGCTCGTATGACGGAAAAACAAATCCGATCCTTCTGTGATATTGATGAAGAATCACATCAGCTCCTGGAAATGGCGATTGAAAAGCTGGGGTTGTCCGCAAGAGCCATGAACCGAATTCTGAAAGTATCCCGAACAATCGCCGATCTGGAGGGAATAGAAAAAATCGAACCGGCACACGTCGCCGAGGCAATTCAATATCGAAGCCTTGATCGCAGCATCGTTTAGTGGTATGAAAAAACAATTTAGTTAATCTCCATTATTGGATGCTATTTATAATTAAGAGGGAATTATGAAAATCAAAACGATCAAAGCGTTGCCCAAATACCTGAAGCCCAAGCCTGATTCAACCAAATTAGGTTTTGGCAAACACTTTACCGACCATATGTTTACCATGAAATACAAAGAAGGTGACGGCTGGTATGACCCCGTCATTGAACCTTATCAGCTCCTGCAGTTGGATCCGACCGCCATGTGTCTTCATTACGGCCAGGAAATCTTTGAGGGCTTGAAGGCTTACCGCGGGGAAAATGATGAAATTTATCTTTTCCGTCCACTGGAGAATATCCGCCGGATGAAGACATCCGCCGAAAGACTTTGCATGGCGCCCATGGATGAAACGGTGTTTTTTGACGCCCTGAAACAATTTGTGTTACTTGAAAAGGACTGGATTCCCAGGGAACCAGGGTCATCCCTCTATATCCGGCCAACGATGATTGCCACGGAAGCTGCCTTGGGTGTGCATCCGTCCCGGGAATACCTTTTCTTTATCATTGCCGGGCCGGTGGGGGCCTACTACGCACATGGTTTCGGGCCAACAAAAATTTTTGTGTCCGAGGAATATGTGCGGGCGGCGCCCGGTGGTACGGGAAATATCAAATCGGCAGGCAATTACGCCCAGAGTCTTTACGCCAGCCGTATTGCCAGCGATATGGGTTACACACAAGTGCTGTGGCTGGACGCTCGGGAAAATAAGTATGTGGAAGAAGTGGGAACCAGCAATATCTTTTTTGTCATCGGTGATGAACTGATCACGCCACCGCTCGGGGGAACTATTTTGCCGGGTGTGACGCGCGATTCCGTTATTAAACTGGCGGCGCATCTGGGTGTGAATGTCAATGAAAGACGGCTGGCCATGACGGAAGTGATTGACGCGATCGAAAAAGGGACCCTCAAGGAAGCTTTTGCCTCGGGAACAGCCGCCATCATTTCACCGGTTGGGCAGATTTATTTCCGCAAGAAGGAATATCTCATTAACGAAGGAAAGACCGGAGCGCTTGCTGACAAGTTGTATAATGAAATCTTGCAGATTCAATATGGAATCAAGGAGGATCCCTTCGGCTGGCGCGTGCAGCTCGCCTGAGGGTAAGAAGAAAGATTAAGGCTTTCTTCGGTTATTATCCCTTGGATACAGACACTTGAATTTGTATTCCACAATGTTGTGGAAAGGCCTGTTGATAACCATGTTGATAAATCGGGTAAGTCCGCAATGGTCAGGCTTTTGGAGCAAATTGCTTAAGGTTTGAGCAATAATAAATATTAATGATTTCAATTAGATATTAATATACCCTTTAATCATTGCCACTTATAGACCACTCAGGATGGAAGATATAAACGTTACTGAAAAAAATGTGCCATCTTTGATCAATTTTTTGAAATTTTTGAAAATAAAAATGATGAAAAAAAATATTGATAAAAATGAATTATTTATATCCATAAAAGTCGCTGTAGTTTTTATGGCCATCCTTTTGGGGGTTGTTTTACCTCCATATTTATATGCTGTCGAACCGCCACCCATTGATGAGACTGTGCGCCGGTTGCAGCAAATTTACGAAAAGACGCGTGATTTTCAGGCAAATTTTGTCCAGGAGACCATGGTCAAATCCATCCGGAAAACGGATGTGGAAGAGGGAATCGTCTATTTTAAAAATCCCAAACAGATGCTCTGGGATTATAAAAAGCCGAAGACAAAGAAACTCATTATCAATGCACAAAAATCCTGGCTTTATCTGCCGCAGGATAAATCAGTTTATACTCAGGCATCTGATAAAATTTTCAAATCCGAGGCTTTAATCAAATTTCTGTCCGGCTTAGGAAAGCTCAAGGATGACTTTACGATTAAATACGCCACTCCTGACGCTATGGACAGAAGCGGCAATTATCTCTTGCAGTTATTTCCGCGTGAAAAGGGTGCCTCCTACCAGTATCTGCAAATGACGATTGAGAAAAAAAACTTTCATATTCTGCAGGTCAGTTTTGACGATGTGATGGGTAATTCCACTGTTCTGAAATTTTCCGGCATAAAAATGAATACCGGGCTTTCCTCTAAGTTATTTCAATTTCAGCCGCCGGTAGGCGTCAGTATTTTTAAAATGCCCTGATCGTTATCAGTTGAGAATAAACATCAACTGCTTCTCTTAAAAATCATCCGGTTTGGTAATTGTCACCCACAGAAAAGTTTCGCCGCCGATTTCGCGGTATTGTTCAGACACGATTGTAAAACCAATGGATTTCAACGTTGCGAACAGATTATCGGGCGTTGTATGGCTGTAAAATAATTGTTCCCCCATAAATTCCTTATAGCCATTAAAAACCTCGGCGCCGGTGTATTCCTTTGTGGCGTAAGTGAAAAGGGAAAGGCCTCCCGGTTTCAGCCAGCGGTATATTTTTTGAAAAATTTCTTCATGTTTTTGATATTCAATATGAAAGAGGCAATAAATGGCTGTGACCGCGTCAAATTGTTCATCGGGAAAATCTACCTCGCCGATATCGGCCAATATGGTTTTCATGTCCGGCTGATAGCGGTGAGCCAGCGCGAGCATTCTTGATGAAAAATCCACGCCGGTGACTTGCCATCCCTGTGCGATAAAGCAGGCGGGAAAGGGTTCTCCCGCACCGCAGCCCAGGTCAAGCATCCTTCCCGTCCTGCACGGCAATCTTTGAGAGAAATCGTTGATGATGTCTGTCATATCAAACAGGTTTCGATTTTTTTCGTATGTTTCGGCAAAACGATCGTAGATGATTTGTAAATCATTTTGCATGAGGGCTCCTTTATGAACCAAAGGGATGGGTACGATCAAAATCCGGCGTTAATGCATCGTCGTTGACATCCTGAATAAACAGGTTTTCAAAACCCAGGTCGAGGGCATAATCCACTATCTGAGAGTATTCCGCCTGCAGGATTCTACGTCCCAGTTGCGGATGAGATTTGACCCGTTCGGTGGGTGTGTACTGTGACATGAGGCTGATCGGAACGCTCTTCGATATTTCTTTTTTTAGATGCCTAAGCGCTTCTCGGGAATTGTCAAGTCTGCCTGGTAAAACCAGGTGTCGGATGATAATGCCGTGCGAGGCAATGCCGTTTTCCACGGCCAGTTCATCACCAATCTGTTGCACCATTTCCCGGATGGATTCCATGGCCAATCGTGGATAGTCCGGTGCGCCGGAGAAAAGCAGCGCATCTTCATCGAGGCCGTATTTGAAATCAGGCAGGTAAATATCCACCATGCCGTCGAGCATCCGAATCACGTCGGAATTTTCGTAGCCGCCGCAATTGTAAACAAACGGTACTGTAAGCCCCTGCATACGCGCCATGCACAGAGCCTCCACGACCAGTGGCGTTTGCGGTGTCGGCGTTACCGGTTCGATATTGTGACAGCCGCTTTTTTGCAGATCAAGCATGACTTTGGCCAATTGCAAAACCGTCAGCTCAGAGCCCCGCGGATTGTGGGATATTTGATAATTCTGGCAGTAGGTGCATCCCAGATTGCACGAAGAAAGGAAAATCGTTCCGGCGCCGCCGGTCCCCGAAAGAGGTGGCTCCTCTCCATGGTGGGCCAGTGCGCAATCCATAATGATATCAGCAGGCAAACGGCAATAACCCAGCTCGCCTTTTGTTCGATCAACCCCACAGGCGCGAGGACAAAGCGTACAGGATGTATACATGTCGAGAAGGGATTGAATGATCATAAATAAATAGTTTTTTAGGTTTTATGTGTTAAGTTTTAAGTAAAATACGAGTTGTGCGGAACGCTTCCTAACTACGTAACACGTAAAACCTAAATCCTTTCTACCATCTCCCGAATCTTGCCGCTTTCCACCAGTTCCAGAAAATCTTCACCCAGCGGCGCCGATAGCTCCACGACTTTGTTCCAGTTTTCAATACGCTGTTCGCTGTTGTCAATATAATTTATGAAATCATCACGATCCGGTACTTTCTCCCCTGGTAGTGTTTCAATGAAGCTCTGCGATGGAAAGACCATCACGACATTATTTAACGTCTGTTCATCCGGTGCGCGCCGTTTGATCTTTTTATCCAGCCAGCCGGGAATAATCCGTTCCTGATGATGGAAAAAAAGCACCAGCTCATTTTCCCTGGCGGCAAATTGGTGGGATAGATGGTAGTCGATCAAACCGCCATCGCGATAAATACCGCGGGGCGCGCCGAAAATATTCCTGACGCCGGCAACGACCAGAGGGATTGCGCCGGAGGCCATGACGGCGTATTTGAAATT
>CAYULE010000031.1:0-8257 GCA_964445385.1 uncultured Smithella sp. | reverse complement strand
CAGATCAAATCCGCTCGCAACAAGCCAGCGCGGCCCTACCGCCGCTCCGTAATAGGCGGAAACGTCGTCAAAGTTAAATCCGCCGTCTTTAATGATTTCGTAAGCTTTTTTTCCGGCTTTGATGCGCAATCGACTCATGAGAATTCACCCGGTCCTTAGACCTTGACACGTACCCTTTTGTCTTGTAAATATAAGTAAAACCGTTGGAAGAATTAATATCAATATGGTTAATTTCCCCCGGACGGTCCTCTTTGTTCAGAGGTGATGCGGCTTTTATCAATAATTACAGAAATTGCAAGTCATTTAAACTGATTTAGTAGAGAGGTTGATAATGGATATCCATAACGCCATAAAAAAAATTGCCGAAGACGCACTTGCGGCATCACGACGCCTTTCCCATATTCCTGCCAATGCAAAAAATGCCGCGCTGTTACGCATGGCCGATGAACTCAGCTGGCATCGTGATTTTATCATGGCCGAAAACAAACGAGATGTAACCGGCGCCAGGGAAAAGGGCCTTTCCGCCGCGATGATTGACCGATTAACCGTCAACGAGGCCACCATCGAAGCGATGGCGCAGGGATTGCGCGAAGTCGCGTCTCTGCCTGATCCGGTAGGAAAGGTGACGTCCATGTGGCGGCGCCCCAATGGTCTCTTAGTCGGCCGTATGCGGATTCCCCTGGGCGTGATCGGGATCATTTACGAGTCACGTCCCAATGTGACGGTGGATGCATCCGCCCTGTGCCTCAAGTCGGGTAACGCAGTCATTTTAAGAGGGGGATCCGAATCGATTCACTCCAATCTGGCCATTGCTTCTGTCTTACAGGATGTCTTGAGGGAAAGCCCCTTGCCGGATAAGGCCATTCAGGTCATTCCTTTTACGGATCGCGAGGCTGTCTCTACGATGCTGCAACTCGACGAGTGTATTGATTTGATTATTCCGCGGGGCGGCGAAGAATTGATCCGTGCTGTAGTGGCCCAGTCCAAGATTCCCGTCATTAAACATTACAAAGGTGTCTGTCATATTTTTGTGGATGTCACAGCCGACATGGACATGGCTGTGAATATCTGTGCCAATGCCAAAGTGCAGCGGCCTGGTGTCTGCAACGCGCTGGAAACCCTGCTGGTGCACGCGGAAATTGCCCCCGTGTTTTTGCCAAGGGTCGCGGAAACGCTGCAAAAATCTGGTGTCCTGCTCAAGGGCTGCGAAAAAACAAGAAAGATCCTGAAAAAAATCGACGCGGCGACAGAAGAAGACTGGCACATGGAATATCTGGACTTGATTCTAGCTGTGAAGGTTGTGTCGTCCATCGATGAAGCCATTGCGCATATTGAAAAATATGGATCGCTGCATACGGAATCCATTATTACTAAAGATTATACAAACTCTCAGCGGTTTTTAAATGAAGTCAATTCTTCTACCGTGCTGGTGAACGCTTCCACCCGTTTCAGTGACGGTTTTGAACTGGGACTGGGCGCGGAAATCGGCATATCGACTACCAAACTGCACGCCTTTGGGCCGATGGGGTTGGAAGAACTTACCACGTCCAAGTTTATTATTTACGGCGACGGTCAGGTCCGTACATGAAGTGGGGGCTTTTCGGTGGGACATTTGACCCGATTCATTTCGGCCATTTGCGCGCCGCCCAGGAACTGATCGAGCTTCTCAATCTGGACCGGATTATTTTTATCCCTGCAGCACTGCCGCCACATAAAACGGCGCGCGTGATTACACCCTTTGAACATCGTTTGCAAATGTTGCAGTTGGCTATTTCCGGCAATGATCAGTTTTCTTTTTCAGATGTGGAAAGCCTGCGGCCGGGGAAATCCTATTCGATTGATACTGTTCAGTATTTTATGAATTCCCGTGATAAAAGTCTGGAATTATTTTTTATCACCGGTCAGGATGCGTTTGACGCGATTACGACCTGGCGGGAGTGGGATCAGCTTTTGTCGCTTTGCCACTTTACGGTGATGACTCGGCCGGGTTATCAAAATAATGGTCTGGATCATATCCTGCCTGCGGAGTTCGCCACGCGCTATATTTATGATACGCAAAAAGATTTTTTTAAAAATCCAGAGGGCTGTTCCATCTTTTTCCGCAAGACAACCTTTCTGGATATTTCATCATCAAACATCCGGGAAAAAATTCAGCGTGATCAATCCGTCAGATACTTGCTGCCGGACAATGTCATTCATTACATCACATCGAACCGCCTGTATCAATAATACCCATGCTATAAAAAAGAGTTTAAACTGATCTGTGTAAGTGGCAAAAAAGGGCGGTATGCCGCCCCCTTGTGTCGTGCCATCCGTATGGGAGGTCGTCTTTAAGGCTTGTTTCTTATCTGATCAATGTTGCCAGCGGTCTGCCTGAGCAGGTTGGCAATCTCAGCCTGTTGAGCAACAGACAGGGCTTCAAATCTCCCCGCGTCATCCAGCTTTGTTTTTAAGTCGGCTAAAAGCGACGACAGGTTAACCTGCGGGACCACTGTGACCGGCGGTTTGATTTCTTCAATGGGCATGCCGGGTTTCAACCGGATTTCTTCCAGATATTCCGGTATGGTCACAGCCAGGCCGAATTTGTCCCGGATCAGGGACGCCAGATGTTCCTGCGCGGAATATTCGCCGTGTACCAGAAAAACCTGTGTGGCCTTACCCTGAAATTCTTTGAGCCAAGCGAGTAATTGATCCTGACCGGCATGAGCGGAGAAACCGTTGATGGTAAAGACTTTTGCCGCAATGGCGATGTCTTCGTTAAAAATGCGTATTTTCTGCGCGCCGTCAATTATCTTACGGCCGGGAGTGCCTTCTGCCTGAAAACCGACAAAGACAATGCTGGCGCCTGGACGCCATAAATTATGCCGTAAATGGTGTTTGATTCGTCCTGCGTTGGCCATACCGCTTGCGGAAATGACAATCGCCGGTTCCCGTGTTTCATTGATCCGAATGGATTCTTCGGTTGTGGTGGAAAATTTCAGATTGGGAAGGGCGAGCGGATCTTCGCCATTTTTCAAAAGGTTTTGCGTTTCCCCGTCAAGATATGATTGGTAACGGCGGAAGATTTCCGTGGCTTTAATAGCCAGTGGACTGTCCAGATAGACCGGCATATCCTTGGGTAACTTGCCGTCGCGCAAAAGAAGGTGAAGCGAGTATAAAATCTCCTGTGTTCTTTCCACGGCAAACGCGGGGATGACCACCTTTTCTCCATTCCGGTAGCTGTAGCGAATCGCCTCGGCCAGTTCGTCGAGGCTTTCTTGTTCACCTTTGTGGTTGCGGTTGCCGTAAGTTGATTCCATAAACAGAAAATCTGCCTGATGCACCGAACTGGGATCTTTCATTAAAAGTTGATTGGGACGGCCGATATCACCGGAAAAAACCAGTTTTGTGGTTGTCCCGTTTTCTTCAATGAACAATTCCACCATGGCTGCGCCCAGAATATGGCCCGCGTCCTGAAACCGGACGTTGATACCGGGAGCCGGGCTGAAGGTTTCATCGTATTTTCGTGTTTTAATAAATGGCATGACCGCTTCCGCGTCTTTTGTTGTATAAAGGGGAACCGCATCCGTTTTCAGTCCTGTTCGCTGGAATCGTTTGTTTCTCCCTGCAGCTTCTACCTCTTGAATATGCGCGCTGTCCAAAAGAAGTATTTTGAGCAGATCTCCTGTTGGTTCTGTTGTGTAAATGGGTCCCCGAAAACCATTTTGCGTTATGCGGGGCAGCAATCCGGAATGGTCAATATGAGCATGCGTAATGATGAAGAAATCAATCCGGGCAGGGTCATAAGGAGTGACGTCCAGATTGCGCCTTTCAATCGGGTCTGATCCCTGATGCATGCCGCAATCAATTGCAAAGCGTGCCTTATCTGTTTCCACTACAAAACATGAGCCGGTGACTGTTCTCGCGGCTCCGAGAAATTTAATTTTCATGATCTATCCTAATGCGTTTGAATTTGGATGTCAGGTGTAAGGTAATAGGTTACGGGTAATAGGGATTATGAATATCCCACCACCTTATCGATGTAAAGATGAAACAAGCAAGGCGGTTTCACCTTGAACCGGGTGTTCCACGCTTTGCCATTTCCTATTGTTCTTAAACCTTAAAGTTGTTTTCTACTCTTTTCCCGCTTTTTTCTGCTTCTTGGCCTCTTTCTTTTCTTTGGCTGATTTGACCGGTTTCTTCTTGACATCTTTTTTTGCATCTTTGGATTTCGACATAATTTGAACCTCCGTATTATAAAGTTTATTAATTAAGGTCAGGTGGGAGGTGGCAGGAGCAAGAAAGCATCTGATGAAACCTTATCCCCACACCAATCGATTTTTCATATCTTTCCTTTACTAAGCAGGCTCCTTTCAATATCCATAATAGACTTGCCCAGGGAGGCTTGCATCTTTTTATCTGCGTGAAAAAATTCCACGCTGACGTATTGGAGCTTGCTTCTTGTTGTATCTGAAGCAGCCTCCCGGATATTACGGATACTGGCGTCAATATTGAAAACCGTGTCACTGATGATTAATTTGATTTTAATTTTTTCACCGCGGCTGAAGATGTTGTTTTTGGAACAAGTAAACTTCGCGCCTCCGATGGAAATGTCCAGCAGATTGACCTTCTGTTCTTCCAGATAAAGGGAAAGATCTGTATTGGAAGGCGGTTTGACCCGAAAATACATTCTGAAATCGGTTGGTTCCGGTTCGGCGAGCTTGGTGATCAAGAGGGCTTCTACAAGATTGCCTGATGACATTGCATAATCGCTGATGATATCGGCAAGAAGTCCGGGAAACCCGAATCGCAGAACCCGGTTTTCAATATTCCATAAAAAAGTAATTAAAACACGGCGGTTTAAAAAATGTTTGTTCAGCGCCGGTGATGTTTGCGAAGTCGTAACAACATTACTTTTGTAATCATACGCAACCGCTTTCATGTAATGGGCGTTTGGTTGATTCACTTCGCTTTCAAAAACGATATCCAGTGGCGTTCCGGCTTTGAGCTCGCGTTTATTCATTATTTAACATCCGTTTTCATCTCAAAATATATGAGTTTCTTAATATCAGAATATTGGCGGATTGACTATATGAAAATTTATATATCGCGGAGGGACAATATGAACTAATTCTGCTAAATGCACTCCTTGTGAGATCCAATCTAAGAAATCTGCACTCATAAAAAGATCCACGCTGTATGACATTTTTCATCGAATGTGTGTTAAAAACAACACACAAATATATCAATCGGTGGCTTTATTGGACAAATGAGGACATTTATTAATAAGTTTCTGGTAAAAAAACACGGGCAGAATGAAGGATATGCTGCTGTTACCTCTGTTTCTTTATCAGGATATGTTTAATTATTTCATATGCTAGAATTATCTGTTTCTCTTTGTCTCCAACGGTTGCATATCTTTTTATAATAGGGTGAATATAAATTATTATGAGATTAAAGTATGGTTTTTGTCTATGGCATTAAATTTGCTGTATGATGGAGTCAGTGAAAGAAGTTCGTTTTGTCGGGAAATAAAACTTGACAATCCTGACTGGCCGATGCTAGTTTTGCTTCGTATATTTTGCCGATGAAGTATTTAAGGCGTAAAGTATGTAGCGGGAAGAAGGAGTGGCCTTTTTTAAGAAATGCCCGTTTTAAGAAAAAGGCCGAAATATTTTGACTCTATTAATTTTTAGGAGGAAAAAATGAAGAGATTTTGGTTAATTTTGCTGTCACTGGGGTTGATCGTAGCCTTCAGCACGTCAGCGATGGCCGTTGATGTTAAATTCAGCGGCGAGTATTATGCGGCAGGTTTGTATATGGACAGAACAAACCTTCAGAAAAACGTAGCAGTTGAAGGACCGAGCACGGCTTTCTATTTCCAGAGACTGCGCCTGAACACAACCTTTATTGTTTCACCGGGCTTGACATTCACCGCCCGCGCCGACATCATGGAAAGAGCGTGGGGAGCCAACCGATCAGCATCTGTACCGGCTCTTGACAGTTACTCAGCAGGTACCAGAGCTGAAAATGAAAACATCGCTTTTGATTTGGCGTATATCACTTACGTTTCTCCCATTGGCGCTTTCTTAGCTGGTTACCAGATCGATGGCGTGTGGGGAACCGTGTTTTTTGACAACCCCGTCCCCACGGGTCGACTCACCTATGTACTGCCGATCAAAGGTTTTACTTTCTCTCTGATGGCCGGTAAATATCCTGGTGGAGAAAACAGCGCAACGGCAATTAATGTAACTAAAGATGCACTGGCATCCGATAGAGACAGCAACTTCTACACTGCATTTGTTAAATATGCAGGAAAATACGGTGAAGTTGGTTTCCTGTATAAGTTCAATGATGATCGCAGCAAAAGAAATGCATTTGCTGATGCCATCCCGGCCTTTGGACCGGATTCAGGTTTCAAAACCCAGACACACAATATACTCCCTTACTTCAAGGCCAAGTTTGGGCCGGTTGCCCTGCAGGGTGAATTAATTTACACGTATGGTGATCTGAAGTATGAAGGCGCCATGCATAATGTTCCGGCAGCTATCCTGGCGCTTAAGGGATTACCCGGTGACAATGCGAAGCTTGATCAGTTTTCCGCATGGTTGGATGCAACAGCCGACTTCGGTATGTTCTATGTTGGCGGTTCGGGAGCTTATCTGCCCGGTGATGATTTCGAAACCACCAGACTTGAAGGCTACAACAGAGTTATGGGAGCCGGTCACACCGGTGGTCGCGACTGGAATCCCTGCTTGATCATGTTCAACAGTGATTACAGCTACTGGACAGGCAGCCAGGCCGGTTTCAACAACACGGCAAATGGTGGCCCGATGACGAACGCTTATTTCCTGCAGGCACGCGGTGGTTTCCGACCGATTGAAAAGTTGGACCTGATGGCGTCTGTCTCCTGGGCACACGCAGTTAAGACTCCGGCCGTCGTATGGGAAGGCAGCAGAGACTATGGTTTCGAAGTGGATTTGACCGGAACGTACAAAATCACCAACAACCTGTCCTATATGCTGGGTGCTGGTTACATGTTCACCGGTGAATGGTATAAAGGTGTTAATTCCACTCCTACCGATGTTAACAACAACTTCATGGTTATCAACAAGCTGACATTGAGCTTCTAGTCATCAGATTGTTGCACCACAGTTAGTATTCATCCCCGGAAGGGCAACCTTCCGGGGATTTTTTTTGCTGAAAACAGGTCGATAAATAAAACGGTAACCGGATGTCAAGAAAACGGGAGGTGGACGTGAAGAGTAATGAAGCAAAGATATTTTCCCTTTTGACAAATACGGTCATAATGTGCTAAAAACCGCCGAATTTCCAGTGTTCTAATATGAGATTATTTATACGATATCATCGATGAGGGAGAGAAAATGAAACGATTCGGATTGATTTTTTTACTGTTGGGATTGAGTCTGATCTTTTGCCAGGCAGCACTTGCGGTTGATTTGAAAGTCAGCGGTGAGTTTATCGCCGGTGGCCTGTATCTGGATAAGACAAGCATGAAGAAAGATACGGCAACTGACGGGCCGAGCACGGCCTTCTATTTTCAGCGTTTACGCGTGAACACAACGTTTGTTGTTTCTCCGGGCCTGATGCTGATAACCCGCGCGGATATCATGGAGAGAGCCTGGGGCGCAAATAGAGCGATTTCCGGAACTGCTCTTGACACGGGATCCGCCGGTACCAAAGCAGAAAATCAAAACATTGCCTTTGATTGGGCTTATGTCCAGTATGCTTCACCCGTGGGTGTTTTTCGTGTCGGATATATGAATGATAATGTATTCGGGACTGTTTTTGCGGATGGCGCCGGTCCCAAAGGCAAAGTAGCCTGGAGTTACGTGTACGGGCCCTGGTTTGTGACCCTGCAGATTGTCAAGATGGGTGAAAATAGTTACAGTGCCACTAACACTACAGTTAAGGCTTCCGATGTGGATAATAACAAATATTGCGGCGCTGTGCGATATTCCTGGAAAGGCGGCGAAGCGGGTATGCTGGGCGGTTTTGGACGGGATACGACAAACATGCCAGTCGGCAATTACAAAGCTGAATTTTATACGGTGATTCCTTACGCGATCGCTCAATTGGGACCCGTTAAACTTCAGGCCGAGGCGGATTACTTTTGGGGGAAATGGAAAAAATACGAAACGAGTGAAATAGACCTCAAAATGGATAGCTTGTCGGCGTGGGTGGATGCCACAGCGGATTTCGGTAAATTTTATGCCGGTGGCAGCGTTGCGTATGTTTCGGGTGACGATCCCGGATC
>CAYULE010000030.1:0-19597 GCA_964445385.1 uncultured Smithella sp. | reverse complement strand
GCCCGCAGCCAACCCGGCGGCAAAGAAACCAGCCGTTAAAAAAGCTGTAGCAAAAAAGGCAGTCATTAAGAAAACCGTTGCTAAAAAGGCCGTGGTCAAGAAGGCTGCAATAAAAAAACCGGCCGCTAAGAAAGTAGCCGCTAAGAAGGCCGCGCCCCCAAAGGTAGTTGCTAAAAAACCAGCAGTAAAAAAGAAATAATCTTTTAAAAAGGCCGGAGCAAAAAAGCTCCGGCCTTTTTGGTTTTAAGTTTTACGTGTCAGGAGTTCCTTTTCCTGAGAGCTTCGGCAAAGGGATTGTTAAACGGTTTGGGTGCTTCTCTGCCGCGTTTTTGATCCTGCCGCTTTTCCGGTCGCTGCGGCGTGATTTTTCGTTCTTCTGTGGCGGATTTCTTCTCTTCAGGTTGTTGGGGCTTATTTTTTTCACCCGGCGTCTTTTTCATGGACAGGGAAATCCTTTTGCGCTCCACATCCACTGCCATCACGGTCACCTCGACTTTCTGACCCACCTTCACCACGTCCGCCGGGGTCTTCACAAACCGGTCGGCCATCTCGCTTAAATGAACCAGACCGTCCTGGTGAACTCCGATATCCACAAAAGCGCCAAACGCCGTGATATTGGTGATCACGCCGGTCAGTTTCATCCCGGGAATCAAATCCGTGATTTTGTCAATGCCTTCGGCAAAAACAACATTTTCAAATTGCCGCCTCGGATCGCGCCCCGGCTTGGCCAGTTCCGCCATAATATCTTTCAGCGTGGGCAGGCCGACTTTATCCGTCACATAGTCGGTAAGAACAATTTTTTGCCGTCGCGTTTCATCCTCCATCAGATCCGCAACCAGACAACCCTGATCCGCCGCCATTTTTTCGACGATCGCATAGCTCTCCGGATGGACGGAGCCGGCATCCAGAGGATTGACGCTATCGCGGATGCGCAGAAATCCCGCCGCCTGCTCAAAGGCCTTGGCCCCTAAACGCTTCACCTTTTTGAGCGCATCGCGTGTTGCAAACGGACCATTCTCGTCACGATGCTTCACGATGTTGTCCGCCAGAGCAGGTCCCAGACCCGACACATACGACAGAAGCTGAATGCTCGCCGTATTGACTTCGACGCCCACAGCATTGACGCAACTGACCACGACATCATCCAGGCACTGCTGCAGCAGACCCTGATCCACATCATGCTGATACTGGCCTACGCCAATGGCTTTCGGCTCGATTTTTACCAGTTCCGCCAGCGGATCCATCAAGCGCCGGCCAATGGAGACCGCCCCGCGCACGGTAATATCCTGATCGGGAAATTCAGCCCGCGCCACTTCCGACGCGGAATATACCGATGCTCCACTTTCGTTGACCATCACCACCAGGATGTCTTTGGGCAGATCAAGGCTCCTGAGAAAGCCTTCCGTCTCCCGTCCCGCCGTGCCATTGCCGACGGCAATGGCTTCAATCTGAAACGTGGCGCATAATTTTCTGACGGTTTGCGCGGCCTCTTCACGCGCTTTTTCCGACATGAGCGGGAAGATGGTTTCATGATGGAGCAGCTTCCCCTGGGCGTCCAGGCACACGGTTTTACAGCCGGTACGGAACCCGGGATCAATGGCCAATACGGTTTTTTGTCCCATGGGCGGCGCGAGCAGCAACTGGCGCAAGTTGTCCGCAAACACACGGATGGCTGTTTCATCGGCCCGTTTCTTGGTTTCCATGCGGGTTTCCGTTTCCATGGAAAGCGAAAGCAGGCGTTTGTAACTGTCATGCGCCGCCAGCTTTACCTGATGGGCGGCATCATTTGTTCCACGAACAAACAGCTCGTCCAATATGCGCAGAGCTTCTTCCTCCGGCGGCGTCATGGAGAGCGTCAGAAACTCTTCGCGTTCGCCACGGCGCATCGCCAGCACCCGGTGGGAAGGCGAAGTCGCAACCGGCTCTTCCCAATCATAATAGTCTTTGTATTTGATGCCGGATTCGAGCTTGTCGGATAAAACCTTTGACCGGATAACACCCTTGTTCCAGAACAGATCGCGTATTTTCGCCCGTGCGCCTGTATCTTCGTTCACCCATTCCGCGATAATATCCCGGGCTCCCGCGAGAGCGTCGTCCACTGTTGCCACGCCCTTCTCAACGCTCACAAACAAGGCGGCTTCCACGGCCGGATCAAATTCATCCTGCGCAAATATTTTCTGAGCCAGTGCGTCCAGCCCCTTCTCGCGCGCAATGGTTGCCCGCGTTCGGCGTTTGGGGCGAAACGGCAGATAAATATCCTCCAGAACGGACATCGTTTCAGCGGCGATAACTTTCGCTTCCAGTTCCGGGGTCAGCAAATTGCGCTCGGTGAGCGATTTCACAATAGCGGCGCGGCGATTTTCCAGCTCTTCCAGCTCACCAAGCCGGTCGCGAATGGCTGTAATGACGACCTCATCCAGCGTTCCGGTTACTTCCTTGCGATACCGGGCAATAAAGGGAACCGTTGCCCCTTCAGCAATCATCGCGGCGGTATCGGCCACTTGTCTGGCGGTAATCTGGAGTTCTTCGGCAATCTTTTCATATCGGAGTTGTTGCATATCATTCCTTTGTGTGTGAATTAATGGAGCGGGAGGATTATCACAGTCGGCTCCCGGATGCAATCAGCCGTTAATGTTTCAGCGTTTTTCGACCGATATAATAGATTGAGCCTTGTTCCCGACGCTGCAAATCATCTAGACTTGAACTGGAAACTGGTGACAAAACGATGACTTCAAAACCCAAGAATGATCGTATTAAATATATCCTTGATTCCCTGAAAAAAGCCGCGGACGGCGATTATTCCACGAAACTTGATTTTGCATCAGATAACGACGACCTCGGACGCATTGTGGAAGCCGTCAACGCACTCCTTCAGAAAACAGAGGAAAGGTTCTCATCCTTCGGGAAAACACCATCCGATTTGCTGGAAGACGCCCATCGCTACCGTCACATCCTCGACAACATTGAAGAATCTTATTTTGAAGTCGATCTCCACGGAAACCTGACCTTTTTTAACTATACAGTAATTCTGGATTTGGGCTATAGCGAGGAAGAACTCCGCGGAATTAATTTTCGTAAACTCGTTGATGAAATCAATGCAGCTAAGGTTTACAAGGCATTTCACCAGGTATTTACGACTGGCCAGCCGATCAAAGGATTTGATTGGCAAATCCTGAAAAAAAACAAAGAAATCATTGATGTGGAATCGTCCGTTGCTCTGTTGCATGACGTTGCGGGAAACCCTGCTGGTTTTCGGGGTATTGTCCGGAATGTCTCGCAGCGTGTACAAGATCAAAAAGTTTTGCGGGAAAGCGAAAAGCTGTACAGAATGATTGTCGAGAATATGCAAGATGTCATCTGGGTGATGGATTTCAATCTTCAATACAAATATCGAAGCCCTTCGAGTATGCGCATCACCGGTTACACGGCGGAAGAAATTATGACCATTCCTCCCAGAGAACAAATGACGCCGGAATCCTACGCGCTGG
This sequence comes from uncultured Smithella sp., assembly GCA_964445385.1. GTDB lineage: Bacteria > Desulfobacterota > Syntrophia > Syntrophales > Smithellaceae > UBA8904. The sequence goes on along the minus strand of CAYULE010000030.1, from coordinate 16,109 downwards.
CTGAAAATATTCTTCTGGAAGAACTGACCCGGGAAAAAAGCGGTCTGCCCCTCGATCCCCATCGGGTCAGAACCATGGATCTGGAGGTTTATCGTAAAGACGGCGGGACCGCCTGGATCGAGGTCACGGCCACTTTTAACCGGAATGAACATGGCGAACCCTTTGAAATCGTACTCGCGGCCAGGGATATTACATCGCGCAGACAGATTGAGGGCGCGCTGCGCGAGAGCGAGCAGCGCTATCGGATGATTGTAGAAAATGTGCATGACAGCATCGCTCTTTTGGATTTAAATCTTGATTACCTCTACATCAGCCCGGCGGAAATCCGTATCACCGGTTTTACCCCTGAAGAAATAATGAATATCCCGCTCAAGGATCAGGTGACGCCGGAATCGTACAGTCTGCTGGAAAAAATATTTTCGGAAGAACTGGCGCGGGAGTTTAGCGGTGAGCCGATCGATCCGGAACGCTCTCAAACCATGGAACTGGAAGTTTACCATAAAAACGGCGGCACCGTCTGGGTGGAATTGACCGCGATCGCGAACCGCGATGAAAACGGCCACGTGGTCGGCATTCTGGTTTCCACGCATGATATCACGAAACGAAAAAGAGCACAGGAAGACCTGAAACAAAGTGAGCAGCGCTACCGGATGATTATCGAAAATATGCACGAGGTCATCTGGACAAACGATCTGAATTTCCGATACACCTATGCCAGCCCCTCCTGTGCGCGGGTGACAGGCTATACGCCGGAAGAAATTATCAGCATGCCGATTGATCAGATTATAACTCCGGAATCCCTGGTGCTGGCTCAAACCGCGCTAACGGAAGAAATGATGCGTGAGTTCAGCAGTGAACCTGCCGATCTGTATCGATCGAGAACCATGGAACTGGAATTTTATCATAAGAACGGCGGCACGGTCTGGATGGACGTTACAACCACCTTCACCCGGGATGAAAGCGGCAAACCTGTCGGTCTATTGTCGGCCAGCCGCGATATTACGGAGCGAAAAAAGGCTCAAGAGGCAAAGAACAATCTGGAAGAACAACTGATACAAGCCCAGAAAATGGAGACGGTTGGACGTCTTGCCGGCGGCGTGGCGCATGATTTCAATAATATGCTCAGTGTCATCCTCGGGTATGTCGATCTGGCCAAATTGCGCCTCGCCAGACAGCATCCCGTTTTAAAGGATATTGCGGAAATTGAAAAGGCCGCCATTCGTTCCCGTGACATCACCACACAGCTCCTGGCTTTCTCCCGCAAACAGATTATCGAGCCTATTGTTATCGACTTGAATGAATTAGTTTCCCATACGCAAAAAGCACTGATGCGTCTGATCGGTGAGGATATTGATCTGACGTTTGTTGAAGGGGAGGGGCTCTGGCCGCTGATGTTCGATCCGTCTCAGATAGAACAGATTCTGATCAATCTGGCGGTCAATGCCCGCGATGCCATGCCCGGCGGCGGTAAATTAACCGTTGAAACCGCCAATGTCATTCTGGATGCCGCTTATTGTTTAAATAATGTCGATTCAGCACCCGGTCATTACGTTCGTCTGTCTTTCAGCGACAGCGGGACGGGTATGGATAAAAAAACCATGCAATCTATTTTTGAACCTTTTTTCACGACCAAAGAAATGGGTAAAGGTACGGGACTGGGACTGTCCACGGTTTACGGCATCGTCAAACAAAACAATGGTTATATCAATGTATACAGCGAACCGGGACATGGATCAACATTCAGTATCTATTTGCCGCGCACGTTCGGGGAAAGAGAGGCTCCGGATGAATCCGACAGAGAAGAAGAGATTACAGGCCAGGGGAATATTTTGCTGGTGGAAGACGACGCCATGGTTCTCCAGATTACAAAAGGCATGCTGGAATCCATCGGCTACTCTGTGATGTCCACGAATAATCCGCGGGAAGCTTTATCCCTTTGTCAAAATCCCGCCACCGCTATTGATCTGGTCATTACCGATGTGGTGATGCCGGGCATGAGCGGAAAAGAGTTAAGAGATGGTCTCTTGACTTTGCGGCCGGACATTAAGGTGCTCTTTATGTCCGGCTATACGGCTGACGTGATTGCCCACCACGGGGTTCTGGAAGAAGGTGTGATGTTTTTACAGAAACCTTTCTCTCTCAAAGCCCTGGCCGGTAAAGTGGTTGAAGTCATGGCGGTAAAGTAAATCCGTGGATCTATGCTGGCCTCCGATCCTTAGCCGGATTATTCCGCTGCAATCATTTTGACGAATCTGTTCTGAATCAGATAGTTTTTTCCTTCAACTTCCATGCGGAAAAACGCGTCCCGTGAATTTAAAAAGTCGGACAGCCTGGAGTGCGTTTCCGGCAGGGCAAAAGAAACCTTTCCGCTGATGATTTTTCCCGTCAGCAGATGGATAACCACCGGAACCTGCTTGTAGCCGGGGAGATAATTATCCGCCGCATCTTCTTCCAGATAAACCATCATCATATTCTCTTTACGCAGCAACATGATTTCTCCCTGATCGGATTCAAAAGGGATATAGTTTTTATCTCTGGCGAGAAGCTCGGTTACCATTTCTCCGCCTTCGCGGAACGCTGATATGGTTGATAAAAAAAAGGATCCGCTCATCTGGCTATTTTCGGGGAAAAAAACTATTGCTTTTTTTTTGATGGTCTCGACCTTTAGCTGCATGCTATCCTCCAATAGTTTTAAATGAACCGGCGACTCTTTTTATTGTTGAAGTGTTCATTGCCGAAGAAGTATAGGTAGATCAGCCATACATGTCAACAGGAAATAGGGCCAACCATAAATAACGCTCAAATGATCAATCATGTCAGTTCGCACGCCGCGCAGGAACAGGCGCATGCCTTTTTCCTTTTTGCCCCGCATCGGTCGCTATTTAAATAAAAGATGATTCCGCGGCGGCAAGATATTGGAAGAGTGGTTTATTCCTCTGTGTGTGTGGGAGTATATTGAAATGGGCGATCCCACATCAATACGGATAGGGAATCGCCCATTTTAAAAATAGATCTTGGTCGCGTCCGTCGATTTTGCGCGATCATCAGGTTTTCTTATGACGGCGCCATCCCGGCCATCTCCTCAATCCGGCTGGTAACCTGGGGCGCCAAACCCAGTCCGTCCGCCAGCTGATTAAGATAATCTCGCTCCGCCTGTGTATCCACTTCAATGGCCAGCAGGGAAGCCGCATAGATCTGAGCCGCAAGTTCCGGTTGCCCCTGTGCCGCCGCAATCAGTTGGTCGGTTATCATCGGTTGCTGCATTTCATTCATGACATAACGCTGTCCTTCCTCATCAATACCGGCTTCATTGAGTTTTCCCGTGATGCGATTCATTTCGTTTTGATCGATCTGACCATCCGCCTTGGCGGCATTGATCATCGCCTTAAGAATGATTTCCGACTTTTGTTCAAGTTCCTGCTTCTCGGATTCGGTCTTCGGTTCCAGAAGTCCGACCGGAACCTGGGTGTTTTGTGCTCCACTTCCCGTGAGAGCTTTAAACGCCATTGATGCGAGCAGGGCCATCACACCGCCGCCCACAGCGCCGCCTACGGACTTTCCGCCGCCTCCCAGAAGTGCGCCGACCAGCGCCCCCAGTCCTCCCACGGCAAGATTCTGGTTTCCACCGACCGCCTTTCCCGCACTGCCCAGCATGCCGGACAGCATATCTCCGATGCCTCCGCCACTGCCACTGGCGCTGCGTCCTCCTCCCAGCATACCCGAAATGGCATCGACAATACCACCGCCACCTCCACCCTGTTGCGAGGCTCCTCCCAGCATACTTCCCAGATTATCCAGTACGCTGCCACCGCCCAATGAGCTTTTGATCCGGTCACTGGAAGAAGGTGACATCCCTGACTGCACCACTGCTCCAAGAAGATCACTAATGTTCATGTTGCTGCCTCCCTTGTTTGGATTGATTCATTAAAGTAAGCCGGTTTATTATTCAACCTCCCGCAGGGTCCTGAACCCTTTATAGCCCTGGGATTCCCAGACGTTTAGATCCTGCACCGTTACATTGCTTCCGCAGACAAACAGCCGCGCCCCCTGGGGCAGCCTTGCTTTGTCTTGCTTATCCTTATAAATTTTAATTGAACCGTCATGAAACAAAATGATGTAATATTCCATTTTTCGATCTCCTTGAGGAATTTCCACATTTAATCGACATCGATCCTTATCTTCTTCATATGATCAATGCGTTTTTGAATCAGTGCATCCGTGCCGATGTCTTCGCGATAGGCAACGGGACCGGAAACGGCTTTGACGCCTTCCTCGGCAATCAGGCGCGCGGCATCCAGTGTTTCGGCGATTCCGACAATGCCGATCGCCCGTGATGAACTTAAATATAAACCGTCTTCCTTCTGATCGACGGATGAATAGTAGAGCCGGGCCTTTCCCACATTGCCTACTTCAATCCTGGCGCGCGACGAGGCTGCGTCAGGATGATCGGCGGGAAGCCCGTATCCTTTGGGTACAACATATTTGCATACCGTTGCCCTGGACTCAAATTCAATGTTTAATTGATCCAATGTGCCGGCGATGATATGGCGACATATTTCAATAAAATCTGTTTTTAATAATGGAAGAATGTTCATCGCTTCGGGATCACCGAAGCGCGCGTTGTATTCCAGAAGCTTCGCGCCGTTCCGGGTGGCAATAAAACCGCCATACATCACGCCTTTGTATGGACTGCCGGTTTCTTTTAAGAGCGCCGCCGCGACCTGGCGGGTGATTTCCAGACCTTCTTGAACGTCAGACGGTTTTAAGAACGGCATGGAATGATCGGGCAGGGAATAAGAACCCATGCCACCGGTATTGGGACCACGATCGCCATCAAATCGTCTTTTGTGATCCTGTACCAGCGGGGTGCCCACAACGGTTTTCCCGTCGCACAGGCATTGCAATGAAAACTCTTCGCCGTCGAATTTCTCCTCGACGATTACGGATGAGCTTTCCTTCAGAATCTGTTGGCATAATTTCAATGCTTCATCCTTCGTCACAAAATGATCGCCCTGCACCAGCACACCCTTGCCGCCGGTGAGTCCGTCCGGCTTAAGGACAATGCCGTCGAGTGAATTTAGAAAAGATTCCACACCGTCGATGGCGGTAAATACTCTGAACTGCGGATTGCCCGGAATATGGTATTTGCTGACCAGATTCCGGGTGAACGATTTTGATGTTTCCAGCCGCGCCAGGCTTTTATTCGGGCCTACGGCCGGAATGCCGCATGCGGCCAGCGCGTCAACGACGCCATTGTTCAGCGGATCTTCCGGCCCGATGACGGCGAACTCTATTTTGTTTTCCATAGCAAAGCCGGTGATGGCTGCCAGGTCCGAATAGCTGCCGAGCTGAACCTGGGCCGAGAGGGATGCTATCCCCGGGTTATTGGCTTTCATAAAAGTAAAAAGACGCGGATTGTGACAGGATCGTGAAATCGCTTCGGCCATCGCGTGTTCTCGCGCGCCGTTTCCAACAAGTAAAACATTAGGCATGGGCATCATCTCCGGACGTACTTTGTTAATAATCAGGGGCAGACTATTTAAAAACTTCCTTCAGTAGACTGGTCACTCTGGCTTTTGGATTTGTGCGGATGTTGGCTTCTTCCCTGGCCAGAGCGTAAAATAATCCGTCCAGCGCCTTGGCGGAAACGTACTGATTCACATCGAGATTGAGCGCTTGACCGACTAGAGGAAGGCTTTGTAATTTGCCATTAATCGCTTCGTATTTCTGCGTCACTTGATATTGATTCATTGTTTTACGCACGGCCGGCTGGAAAAGTTTCAGCAGCTTGTCGTAAGTTTTCCTCTTGAGGTAATCTGTTGCCGCGGTATTGCCGCCTCGCAGAATCTTACTCGCATCGTCAAACGACATATCCGTGATCGCTTTTGCAAAAATATCCGCGGCCAGAGGCGCTGCTTTTTCCGCGGCCCGGTTCATGCTGAGCGTAAATTCATCCAGCTGGGGTCCAAAGCCTACACCACGTAAAACACTTTCGGCCTGCCTGACTTTTTCGGGCAACAGGATCTTGACGGTCTGATTGGCAAAATAGCCGTTATTCTTTCCCAGCTGATTGACGGCATTTTTTATGCCTACCTGCAGGGCTTCTTTCAATCCCTGGTTCACTTTGCCGCTGCTGGTTTTGGTGGCGCCGGCGCTGTCGAGCGTGCCTTTAACCTCATCCAGGAAGGCTGCTTGACTGTATTGACACATCAAAAAAACGAAAACGACGCTCAACAGGATCTTTCTTTTCATCAGGCTGCCCTCCTTGCTGTTGTTATTAAAGCCATAAAGTGTTGCGCGGATTTTTTGTCTGTTGAAATCAAATTTTATTTCTTTTCGTGAGGAAGTATAAGAAGGATGCTTTTTGATGTCAATGGAATAATCATGACGCAGTGAATTTCTTTTTCATGACGGACGGGAAAGCGCGGTATCTTTTTTCCCTGTAATCTGATAAATTGAACCTCATCAACAAGAGCAACGAGGTTAATTAGATTGGATTCAGGTTCTGATATCATCATACTGGTTATTCTTTTTTTGTTTTCTGGTTTTTTTTCGTCGGCGGAGGCGGCATTGCTTTCGCTTTCGGATCTTCATTTACACAAGATGAAGTCGGATAATTATCCCTTTTTGAATTCCGTGGTGAAATTGCTGGAAAATCCGCGGCGACTGCTCATTACAGTGGTGACCAGCAACGAAGCCGTCAATATCAGTATCTCCATTCTGGCAGCCTCCCTGTTCATCGGTTTGTTCGGAGTCAATGGCCAGTGGATATCCATCGTTGTAACATCCATCCTGTTATTCCTGGCCGGTGAGGCCATTCCGAAAACGTTTGGTGTCACTTATCCCATGCAGATATCGTCTGCTGTATCACCGCTTCTGCTTTTTATTTCCCGCCTGGAATTTCCGATAGTTGTGGCACTGGAAAAAACACCGAGTTTGATTTTAAACCGGCTGGATCAGCGCAAGACCAGAGATACGGATGTTTTAATGGAGGACGAATTCAAACACCTGGTTGATGCCGGCAGTCTGGAAGGCGTTGTGGATGAGTCACAAAAAGAACTCATTAAAACGATTTTTGAATCGGGCGACCGGCCTGTCACGGATATTATGATTCCCCGCGTGGATATATTTTGCCTGGCTGACGAGATGAAGGCTTCGGATATTGTCCGGGAGGTTGTAAACGGACGGTACGAGCGAGTGCCCATTTACCGGGAAGACCGCGATGACATCATCGGCATTCTCTTTGCCCGGGATTTACTCAATGACGCCTTGCGCGCGCAAGCGGCGGTCTCTATCGAGAAACTGCTGGTTAAACCCTATTTTGTTCCGGAGGGCAAAACCATTAACAGCCTGCTTCATGATTTTCAGGAAAAATCGATCCAGATCGCCATCGTGGTGGATGAGTATGGCGGCGTGTCCGGTCTGGTAACGCTGGAGGATATTCTGGAACATTTGTTTGAAGAAGCTTATGGCGATGATGAACCAGCCAGTTGCGGCTGCGATATTCTGGATGAAAGAACGATGATTGTTCCCGGCAGAATGACGATGGAGCAGCTAAATGATATGCTGCAAGCCTCTCTGCCGCAGGATGAATTCGATACCATCGGCGGCTTTGTGCTTCATTTATTCGGGAAAATGCCGGAGCGCGGCGAAAACATCCATTACGAAAACTATCATTTCCGTGTCGAGAGTATCGGCAGAACAAGGATTCTCAAAATCCGGATTGAAAAACAAACAGAAACGCAGACGGTGACTGAAACATGAGCCTTTATCTGATTTTGGCCGCCATCTTTATCTGCCTGATTCTGGAGGCCCTTTATTCGGGAGGTGAGGTTGCTTTATTTTCCTCCGATGTCAATAAAATAAAATATTTCGCGCGCCGGGGATCGCGAGCGGCCATGCAGGCTGTCAAATTAAAGGAGCATCCCGAATGGTTTATCTCCACCGCGCTGATCGGCACAAATCTGGCCATTATTATTGCCTCCACACTGACCACGGGGCTTTTGATTAAATATTACGGAGACAAACTGGGCGAGCAAATTGCTTTTTTGATTATGTTGCCGACTTTGTTTGTCATTATTATTGTCCGCAGCATCTTCCAGCATTACCCGGAATTTATGGCGATGAAGGTAGCCCATTTTATTCGTCTGTCATCGTTTGTTTTTTATCCGCTGGCCTATTTTGTAGCGGCCGTATCCAGAGGCGCCGTCAATATTTCTTTTAACCAAAAAGTAAAGCAGCCTTCGTACATTACCAAAGAAGGCCTGAAATATATATTAGGTGAAAAGACGCAGGGCAGTGACATATTGACAAAAGAAAAAGAAATGGTCAGCCGTGTTTTTGATTTTTCCGAACTGACGGCGGAAAAGATCATGGTGCCGATCTCCGCTTTGACGGCCTTGCCGCAAACGATGCCCATCGAAGAAGCGGCTCGCGTTGTCGCGGCAAAAAAATACATGCGCATCCCTGTTTATTCGGATACGGTTTATAATATTGTCGGTATTTTGCATTATTTCGATCTGCTGGACATGTTATTGAGACAACAGCAAACGCCGGCAGGCGCCGCCAATACGACTACCGTGGCCGGCTGCATGCGGACGGATGTGTTTTATGTTCCGGAAACGAAAAAAGCCGGTCCGCTGTTAATGGATATGCAGCAAAAACGCGAGCACATGGCCGTGGTTGTTGATGAGTATGGCGGCGCGGTCGGTATTGTCACCATGGAGGATATCGGAGAGGAAATCGTCGGAAGCATTGATGAGGAATACAACAAGGGCGAAAAACTTTACAAGAAAATGGCGCCCGGCCGTTATCTGATCAACGGCCGGATGAAAATCGATGATCTGAATCAAATCTTGTTGACAAGACTGCCCGAGGGCAATTATGAGACCCTTGGCGGTTTTCTGATCCAGCAGGTGGGAAGAATCCCCTTGCGTCGGGAAAGGATTGGATTTGACGGTATGATCTTTATCATCGAAAACGCTGATCAAAAATCCATCAGAGAAGTTCTGGTTATATTTCCGCCGCAGCTTGAAGGGCTGCCAACGCAAATGGTGTAAGGAGAAAATCATTGATGAAAAACAAGGAATTCTGCGCGCTTGTTTTGGCGGCGGGGAAGGGTACCCGTATGAAATCAGATATGGCCAAAGTGCTTCATGTTCTCGAAGGCAAGCCGCTATTGTATTATTCATTGGATGCGGCACGCTGTGCAGGCGCGCGAAAGATCATCGTGATTGTCGGCCATCAGGCGGACAAGGTAAGGGAAACATTTCCCGATGCGGATCTGGGTTTTGTGGAGCAGATGCCGCAACTGGGGACCGGCCACGCCGTCATGCAGGCCAGAGAAGCCCTTGCGGGTTATCAGGGGTTGACGGTCATTCTCTGCGGCGACGTGCCGCTTCTGAAACCGGCAACGATTCGCCTGCTGATCCATCAACATCAAGAGACGCAAGCCTGTGTGACCGTGCTGACCACCGAACCGCCCGGTCCCCACGCCTATGGCCGCATTGTGAAAAACAGTCAGGGCGACATCCTGAAAATTGTTGAGCACAAGGATGCCACTGACGCAGAAAGAAAAATTCTGGAAATAAATACCGGTATTTATTGCGTTGATACACCGTTTTTATTTGCCGCGCTGGCCCAGGTCAAAAACGATAATCAGCAAAAAGAATATTATTTGACGGATATTGTGGAAATCGCCCGCCGGGAGGGCAGGAAAGTGTATGCCTGTTTGACGGCAGATTATATTGAAGTGATGGGTATCAATACGCTCGAAGAATTGCAAAAAGCAGGTGATTATCTTCGAAAGTCAACATCCGGTCAGGTTTGATTTGTGTCTGATGTGATCCATTCCCTTCAGGGTAAAACATTACTTGCGCCACTCGCGGGCATTACGAATTTGCCGTTTCGGCTGATTGCCCGCGAATTTGGTTGTAACCTGTGTTTTACCGAGATGATCAGCGCCAACGGTTTGATTCGTGAATCAGCAAAAACAGTTGAGTATTTAAAAACATCTCCTGATGATCAGCCGCTGGGGGTTCAGATTTTCGGCGCCGATCCCGCCATCATGGCCGAAGCGGCAAGATTTGTTGCCGGGCATCATCCGGCTTTAATCGACATCAATATGGGCTGTCCGGTCAGAAAAGTTGTCAAAACCGGTTCCGGCGCCATGCTGATGAAAGATCCCATCCTCGCCGGCCGTATCATTGAAGCTGTGGTCAAAGCGGCGAATGTTCCGGTGACCGTCAAAATCCGCGCCGGATGGAGCCGCAGCTCTGTAAATGCCGTGGAAATGGCTGTAATGGCTTATGATTCAGGAGCATCCGCGATTATTGTTCATGGCCGGACGGCCGATCAGGGGTTTTCCGGTCATGCTGACTGGGATGTTATTGCCAGGGTTAAAAGGGTCGTTAAAATTCCAGTTATCGGCAATGGCGACATCTGGCAGCCGCAAGATGCGCTGCGTATGCGCTCCGAAACCGGTTGTGATGCCGTGATGGTCGGCCGGGGCGCTTTAGGAAATCCGTGGTTATTTCGAGGAATTAATCAATTGTCAGCTGGTGTGTCGGCCCCCGGCCATCCCTCCCTGTCCGAGCGATATGCCATCATCAAAAAACATTGGGGAATGGAAACGGGAATTTATGGTCTGAGACTTGCCAACAGAACATTCCGTAAACATTTACTCTGGTACACGAAAGGTTTAGCCGGTTCGGGACGATTCCGGGAGACTGTGGGAAAGATGACGGACAGTAACGAAATGCTGTCGGAACTGGACAGGTATTTTGAGGCGATTGCAGCGTCGCAAGCCGAATTAATGACTTGACATTTCAGGAATGAATTGGCATAAATGTAACAAAAAATAACGTAGAATCCAGCATCACAGATTCTTATTAAAGGACTGAAACGAACGTGGAAATTACTAAATTTGTAGAACTCGAAGATAAAATTAAACATATTGTCGGTGAACAGGTTTTTTTTAAAAAACAAATTTCAATATTGGAGGAAGCACTAAAAAATAAAGAAACGGAGATAGAACAGTACAAAAGTAAACTTAAGATGTTAGATGAGGAAAGGGACAGCGTACGCGCGAGGGTGGATTCACTGCTTGATTTACTTGCAGATATAGAAGTGACAAAATAATATTCCAGGGCGTGAATATTGAAAAAGCGTTATGACATTAAGATTTTAGGACAGGAACTTGCGGTTTTGAGTGATGCGGAGGATGAACAAGTGGCCAATGTTGTCCGGTTTGTTAACGAAAAAATGGAAGACATTGTGCGATCCAGCGATGAACTCCGGGCATTAGATGTGGCTATCCTGGCAGCTTTGAACATTTCAGAAGATTTTCTTAAACTTAAGGGAGTTAACCGGGATCTTTGCGACCAGCTTACGCGACGATCCGAAAATTTGATTCAACTGATTGAAAACGCAAGTTAATTAAAGAATTTATTTATCCCTGCGATGTGCGTGATTGTCATCTGTTTTTGAGCCAACACTTTGAACCTGGGGCCTATACTTGTTTGTGGTGTGCATGTCCGCCTTATACCGCTGGTCGGAGGGTGGAAAGCCTGAAACAAACAACACCGGGCGCCCACATTTTATAAAGGTTCAAAATCGTGATTTACACGGCATAGGCGGGGTTTTTTTTGCGCCTGTTTCCCTTTGTCCTTCCCCATCTTAAGAAACGAAAAAGTAAAAAAATGAGCCATGAATCCTTCGGCAAGGTTGTTAATCACCGCTTTCCGAAAGGTTTAAATATAATTCTGTTGAAGAAATTTGTCTGATTATTCAGGTTAAATTATTTTATTAGACAGTATTTTCAACAGGATAAATGAGGAGGTAATAATTATGTTAGACGGCGGTTTATCTGTCCTGTTTATAATAGTGGCAGCTTTAGTGGGTGCGGTTGTCGGGTATGTTCTGAAGCAAATTTTCACGGAAAAGAAAATTAAGGCATCGGAAAGTCTGGCGGCGCGTATTGTTGAAGAATCCAAAAAAGAAGCGGAAACACTTAAAAAAGAAGCGATTTTACAGGCTAAGGAAAATCTGCTGAAAATGAAGGCGGATTTTGACCGGGAAACCAAAGAGGTTAAAAATGATCTGGAAGGGCTGGAGCGACGCATCCGGGCCAAAGAAGAAAATCTGGATAAACGTATTGATACTCTCTCGCAAAAAGAATCGAATATTGAAGGACGGGATAAAAATTTAAGTCAAAAGGAACATGCTCTGGACGAGAAACACCGGCGTATGGATGCGCTGGTGGAAGAGCAAAAAGATAAATTAGAGAAGATCGCCGGCATAACGCCGGAAGAGGCCAAAAATATCCTGATTCAGTCCATGGAGTCGGAGGCGAAACGAGACGCGGCGGCTCTGGTTCGAAAAATTGAAGAAGAATCCAAACTGACGGCGGACAGGAAAGCCCGCGAAATCATCGCTTATTCCATTCAACGATACGCGGGAGATTATGTGGCGGAACATACCGTATCTGTTGTCAATCTGCCCAGCGAAGAAATGAAAGGCCGCATCATCGGCCGCGAAGGCCGCAATATTCGCGCGATTGAAGCAGCCACCGGCATTGATCTGATTGTGGATGATACGCCCGAAGCCGTGGTTCTTTCCAGCTTTGACCCCATTCGCAGAGAAGTCGCCAGAATTTCACTGGAACGGCTTATTCAGGATGGACGGATTCATCCCGGCCGGATAGAGGAAATCGTTAAGAAAGTACGGACGGAAGTGGAGCAGATTATTCGTGAAACCGGCGAAAAGGCATCATTTGACTGCGGCGTTCACGACATCCATCCCGAAATCATCAACATGCTGGGCGCGCTGAAATACCGCACCAGCTATTCACAGAATGTTCTGCAACACTCCATTGATGTGGCGTATCTGACCGGACTGATGGCGGCTGAATTGAAAATGAACATCAAGGAAGCCAAACGCGCGGGTCTTCTGCATGACATCGGCAAAGCGGTGGACCATAAGATTGAAGGAACGCACGCGGCGATCGGCGCCGATTTTGCCAAACGTTTCGGTGAAAGTCCACGCATTGTTCAGGCGATTGCCACGCATCATGACGATGGGCGTAACAACACGCTTTTGGGCGTCCTGGTGCAGGCGGCCGATACGCTGTCCGCGGCCCGCCCGGGCGCGCGTCGCGAGATGCTGGAAACTTATGTTCAGCGCCTGGAAGAACTCGAAAAGATCGCACACTCCTTTAATGGCGTTGATAAGTGCTTTGCCATTCAGGCCGGTCGTGAAATCCGCATCATGGTGGAAAATGAAAAGATTTCCGATAATGACACCGTGATGCTGTGCAACGACATCATCAAGAAAATCGAAAGCGAGCTGTCGTATCCGGGGCAGATCAAGGTAACGGTGATCCGGGAAACCCGTGTATCCAATTTTGCCAAGTAGATACGGACAAAGATAGAGTAAAAAATGAAAATTCTTTTTATCGGCGATATTGTGGGTAAGCCCGGACGCAGGGCGGTTAAAGAGTTATTGCCGTCGCTTGTTGCCGGTCACGACGTTGATCTGGTGATTGCCAATTGCGAAAATGCCGCCGCCGGTTTCGGCGTTACACGGGAAATTGTCGAAGAACTGTACGAAGCGCATATCGATATCCTGACGTCCGGGAATCACATCTGGGATAAAAAAGATGTTCTGGAGTATATCGAAGATTACGAAACGCTTCTGCGTCCCGCCAACTATCCGGGGACGGTGCCGGGGAAAGGCTCTGTTTTAATGCCGATTGCCGCAGGTGATTATGTCGGTGTCCTCAATCTGGCCGGCAGAATCTTCATGGCGCCGATTGACTGTCCTTTTGTTGCGGCTAAAAAAGAAATCGCCCGCCTGAAAACGAAAACCAATGTTATTATCGTCGATATCCACGCGGAAGCAACATCGGAAAAGAAAGCATTAGGCTGGTATCTCGACGGCGAAGTTTCCGCCGTATTGGGGACGCATACGCATGTCCAGACGGCGGATAATGAAGTTTTACCCGGTGGGACGGCGTATATCAGCGATGTCGGAATGACCGGGCCTTTCGATTCGGTTATCGGCATTAAAAAGGACACCATCATCGAAAGATTTTTAACACAGATACCCAATAGATTTGATGTGGCCAAGGGCGATATACGCCTGCAGGGGGTCCTCATGGATATTGACGCGCAAAGCGGCAAAGCCAATGCCATTGAGAGGATCAGCGTCAAGCTTAACGATTAAACGGAGGCAGAAGATGAAAAGCGCTTATGAAGTTTTAAAGGAAAGAGGTTTTGTCGAACAGATCACCGACGAAGCCTTGATTACCGAGCTTTTCACCAAAGGCCCCGTGACCTGTTATATCGGCTTTGATCCCACCGCCACCAGCCTGCATATCGGCTCTCTGGTTCCCATCATGGCGCTCGCGCATATGCAGCAAAACGGTAACCGGCCCATCGCGCTCGTTGGCGGCGGCACGGCTATGATCGGCGATCCCAGCGGCAAGACGGAAATGCGCCAGATTCTCACCCGTGAACAGATTGACTATAACGCGCAGTGCCTCGGCAAACAGCTTTCCCAGTATATCGATTTTTCTGACGGCAAGGCGCTCCTGCTGAACAATGCCGACTGGCTCACCAAAATCAATTACATTGAATTCCTGCGCGATATCGGAAGACACTTCAGCGTCAACAGGATGCTGGCGGCGGAAAGCTACAAAATCCGTCTGGAGAAGGGTCTCAACTTTATCGAGTTCAATTACATGCTCCTGCAGGGCTATGATTTTCTGTATCTGTTCCAGCATTACGGTTGTGCTCTGCAAATGGGTGGCAACGATCAGTGGGGCAATATGCTGGCCGGTACTGAACTCATTCGCAAAGTTGAGGCCAAAGACGCGCAGGCCGTGACGTTTCCGCTCATTACCACCTCGCTGGGGCAAAAGATGGGTAAAACCGAAAAAGGTACCATCTGGCTTGACGGCTCGCTCACGAAACCTTACGAATACTATCAATACTGGGTTAATTGCGATGATGCCGATGTGGAGAGATTCCTCAAACTCTTTACTTATCTGCCGCTTGAAGAAATTGCTGTGGTAAAAACGCTGGCCGATGCCAGACTGAATATGGCCAAAGCCGTCCTCGCGTATGAGGCGACCAAAGTCACCCATGGTGCTGAAGCGGCCAGGGCTGCCTGGCGCGCGTCCATGGAGGCTTTCCATTCGCGTCCGGTGGATGCCGACCTCTTTCCAGCAAGCGATATCCCGCGCTTAGCGCCGGAATCCGACACATCAGCCATTCCCCGCTATTCCATTATGCGCCGGGACCTCGACGCTGGTCTTTTAATTACCTCGGTGTGCGCCAAGTCAGGGCTCACGCAGTCCATGTCGGAAACCAAGCGTCTCATCGAGCAGGGTGGGATCTATATGGGTGAACGTCAGGTGAAATCTATTGATGAAAAACTATCCATCGATGATTTTTCCGGGGGCAGCGAACTGCGTATCCGCAAGGGAAAGAAAAAATATCTGATTGTGGAAATAAAGAATTAAGTCTTAAGTAATTAAGTTTTAAGTAAAAGGCGACACCCAGTGCATAATATCAACGCAGATTATTTTTATGCAGAGTAAATTGAATGGCTAAATATGCGGTCACTTTCACTCGATCCACCAGGAAAGAACCTGAATCTCTCGATGAAAGAATTGCCAGTGTCATTTTCCGAAGTCACGATATAAAAGAAAGCATCTATATTTACATAGCGGTTTGTAATTTAGCACAATTCACATTTTGACTTGAAGTGGTACGTCTAATGCACAGACAGACAGACAGACAGATTTAATCTATACCGAACTTGCTATAAAAAGAGGAGCGCGATGGTTATCGAGCTCCTCTTTTTTGTTAATTCATCCATCATAAAACCCATGGGTCTTTAGCCGATGCATGGGTTATTTTTTTATTTGCGAAGGGAGAGTGGAATGAAAAAAATATACATGATGTTGATTGTTGTGTTGCTGATGTTTATTGCGGGTTGCAGCAAGAGCAGTGATCCTGTTCCGATACCCTTATCCTCGGCCAAAGCCATTACGGCGTTTTCTCTGAATGGCCCTGCCGCCATGATCCATGGAGAATCCAATATGA
>CAYULE010000029.1:0-19625 GCA_964445385.1 uncultured Smithella sp. | reverse complement strand
GCTCTAATCGTAACCACCTGACAGTCTAAAACCTCGCGCTACCGCGGGTGCTCCCCAGGTCATTAGGGGGGTGCAGCCTAGAAAGTCAGTGCCAGCTTGTTGATGACCATAAAGTTATTACTAATTTCGTTGGCATCGCTGGCGCCTTTAAAGTAATCACCGGTGAAGACATAACCCGCACCCAGCATGTAGGACAGGTTGTTGGTTATTTTATACGTCGCGGTTAAGTCCACTTCATATCCGTATTTTCTTCCGATCCACGTAGCTTGCGGAGTTTTATCCGCTACCGCATAAGAAACAGACGCCATGACATCCAGCTTGTCAACCGGTCGCACACCGGCGCGCAACTGGGCGAAATAAGCGTTAGTCATCGGACCGGCGTTGGCACTCGTTCCATAGCCGGCCTGAGTGCCCGCCCAATACGTCAAATCACTATTGAACATGATTAAGCAGGGTTTCCACTCGGCGCCGCCGGACTGGTTACCGCCGCCTTCTACTTTATCCTTCGTGCTGTAATCGTCTCCGGATACGTAAGCGGCCGAACCGCCGACATAGAACATGCCTAAATCAGCCGTCGCGTCAATCCATGCCGCCAGGCCGCTCAGATCCATATCCTGCGCGCCGATCTTGCTCGGATTTCCTTCCCACTTTGTGGCATTTCCAAACACATACGACACTTCAGCCTGGAGGGCTACCGGACCAAACCTGGCTTTCACGTAAGGATCCACAAGATAGATGGCCTGCTTATAACCTGCAATATTTGGAATAAGGTTTCTGTTGGTTCTATTGTCCATGTACTTGTACAGCAAACCGGCCGAACCGTTCTTCCATAAGTACAGGATGATCCCGCCATAGAAGTTATAGTCTCTGTCTGCGCCATAGGCGCCGGCGGCATTGTTGATCGCTGTGTAGCTTTTTTCGCCATCATTGGTTTTACCCATCTGAAGGCCGATAATCAAATTCCCGCGTTTGATCGTATATGAAAGTTTACCAGCAATCCAGGCGTTGTCAGCAAAAACAGTCCCGAACAAACCATCATACTGATAACCGGCCATGAAAATGCCGATCGGGGATTGGTATCTCAAATACAGCAGATCAAAGGCAATATTTTCATTTTCTGCTCTGGTGCCTTCCGAATAGGAATCAAGGGCAGTTCCCGGTATTGATCTGCTGGCGCCCCAGGCTCTTTCCATAATGTCCGCCTGGGTGATCAGCGAAAGTCCCGGCGAAACAACAAAGTCCGTCTTCAGGCGCAGCCTCTGAAAATAAAAAGCGGTGCTGGGGCCGCCGTCGTGTTTCAAAGACGTCTTATCCAGATACATGCCGGCGGCATAGTACTCGCCGCTGAATTTTACATCAACAGCCAATGCTTGCGCGCTGAATGCTGCGATCAGCCACAGTGACAACAAAATTAACCCAAATTTCTTCATTTTTTCCTCCCGAGTTTAAAAGAGTCAAAAAGTTTCCGCCTCTTTCCCGGAACGGGCATTTCCGGAAAAGGACACTCCTTATCACTGAATCAGTTTAAGACCGATATTGCCGCCTGTAAGACAACCTGCTGCAGTTCATGCGGCTATCGTCGATCCGTTGCTTGTCCCGGTGATCTCTCATCCACACACAAAACCGCAGCCGCATGCGACGGTTTCATTTCCTGGTGATGGTTCCTTCCCATGTGCTGACGGTTGTCTCTTTCTTTTCTTCTTCACCGAACCAGCGGGAGGTGACGCATTTTGCCTCCGTGTAGAAGGCGACGCCGTCCCGTCCCATCACATGCAGATCTCCGAAGAAGGAATCTTTATGGCCGGCAAAGGGGAAGTAGGAAATGGGAACCGGAATTCCCACGTTCACACCAACCATGCCTCCGTGTGTCCTCCGGACAAACTCACGGGCATAGTATCCGTTCTGAGTGAAGATGGCAGAGCCGTTAGCAAACCGGTTGGCGTTCATGATCGCCAGGCCTTCTTCGAAATTCTTTACCCGCTTGATCGTTGTTACCGGCCCGAAGATTTCGCAATCGCCCACACTCATCCCCGGCTTCACGTGGTCAAAAATCGTGGGACCGACAAAATGGCCGTTCTCGAAGCCGGGGACCACAATGTCGCGGCCGTCCAGGATCAGTTTGGCTCCTTCTTCAACCCCTTTGTTAATCCAATGGATCACAGACTGCTTGTGTTCAGCGGAAACCACCGGCCCGAGCTCCGTCGCCTTATCATAGGAGCAGCCCACCTTCCGCAGTTTGGCGTATTTGACCAGGTAACCGATGAACTCGTCGGCACAGGCTTCCTCGACGCAGAGCGACGGCAGGGCCATGCAGCGCATGCCGGCACAACCGAATGACGAGTTGATGATCCCTACAGCTGATCGCTCCAGGGCCGCATCGCTCATCACCAACGCGTGGTTTTTTGCCTCGCAGAGCGCCTGGACACGCTTTCCGTGAGCTGCCGCTGTGGAGTAGATATGGAGTCCCACGGAAGTAGATCCCACATAGGAGATTCCCTTAATGTCGGGGTGCTTTAGGAGCAGTTCCGCTTCCACGCGGCTGCACGTGACCAGATTTACAACACCTTTGGGCAATCCCGCCTCGATGAGGAGTTCCATGACCTTCATCGACGTCATGGGTGTCAGGCTGGCAGACTTCAGAACAAAAGTGTTTCCCATGGTGATGCACAGCGGGATCATCCAGCCGAAGGGAATCATGGCCGGAAAATTGAAAGGAACGATTCCCGCGAATACGCCCACCGGTTCCCGGTACAAGACCGTGTCGTGGCCGGTGGAAACGTTCATCAGGGCATCACCCTGCATCAAAATAGGACCGCCGCAGGCCATTTCCACCACCTCGATGACCTTCAGGATATCCCCCTTGGCCTCATCCCAGTTCTTGCCCAGTTCCATGGAGACCGACAAGGTCAGCTCGTCCAAATGGTCGAAAAGAAGCTTGCGGAAATTAAACATCAGTTCCGTCCGCTGCTGGATCGGCTTACTCGACCAGCCGGAGAAGGCGGCCTTCGCCGCCGCTACGGCGCTGTTGACTTCCTCGACCGTGCAGCATGGCGCCTCTGCGATAACCTCACCCGTGCTCGAATTCGTCACAGGCATGTATTTTTTCGTTCTCGATTCCTTCCACTCATTGTTTACACAATACTTTAATTGACTTTTACTCACGTGCTTCTCCCTTCAAATCCAAGTTTTAATATTTTATTCTTTCTCGTCATGTGGCATGTGAAACGAATCATTCGTCAGCCTTTTTTTGCGCACTGAAATGTTTAACAAGATCTGCACCAAAAATTTGACAGCGGGTGATGTCTTCGAACGTTACAGCGGGGCCGACCCAGAGGCTGAAAGGAGCGCCAGCCTTGGAAATCGGACCCGCTAAATAATCGGAGCACCCTTTTGCCCTGAGCCGCTCACCCAGCGCCTTCACCGTGTTTTTGCCTCCTACTGCGCCATTGACTGAAAAGCCGGCGCATAATTTGCCTGAGAGTTCATGGGTAATTTTTCTTATCGCAGTCGCGATTGGCGTTGAAACGCCATGAGACATGCTGCCACCCCAGCAGGGGCTTCCTACAATAAAGACATCATGTTGGGTAATCGCCTGAGGAATAAAATCTTTGGCTAAGACAAGAGTTACGGATCCTTTCGCTGATTGAATGCCTCGCGCGATCGCATTGGCCGCTTCCAGCGTGTGACCTGTTTTCGTATGATAGAGTAATAAGGTTTTCAATTTTTCTCCTTTTCCCGATTCATTTTTTGCCTGTCTTTCGATCTTTGCCATTCCCCAAATCCACCTTGTGATGCGTTGCTGCTTCCGAAGGAGAAGTGGGCGACTCCCTGCCGTGTCACATTAAAGATCGACCAACTCATAATCATGGTCTAAGAGATCAATAGTAAGGAGCTTGTTTCGCAGTAAGTTCCCACGCCCCAAAAGGACCTTCACAACCTCAGCGACCTCGATGGAGGCGACGACTGCCGGCGTAAAGGACGGATTACCCAGATCCACCTCTGCGCCCTTGACAACATCAGCCGGATAAAGCTTCTTTAAGGTGTTATCCTCCGGGAATATGACAGAAACCTGGCCGTACCAGCCGGCAACGGCTCCATGGACCATGGGAATGTCTTCCATCCGGCAGGATGCCTCCAGCAGAAATCTGCAAGCGACATTGTCCAGGGCATCGACAACTACATCATGCCCGTGAATCAGATCCCGACAGTTTTCATCTTTAATTATGGTATGCATGGGCGTCACCACCACATCAGGGTTGACAGCCTCCATCCGCGTTTTTGCGGCTGCAGATTTACTTTTGCCCAAAAGCAGCATCGTTGACAGGATCTGACGGTTCAGATTGGTTTCATCAAACACCTCTCCATCCGCGACAGTAATATGACCGATCCCCAATCTGCCCAATTCTTCGATAACGAATCCTCCAATGCCTCCGCAACCTGCAACAAAGACCTTGAATCCCTTGAGGCTCTCATTTTCCCTTGGGGAAAGTGCATTCACATTTCGCAGATAACGATGATTCATGGCCGACTCATTACTCCAACACGTCTTTGAATTATCATTCTCTTAAAGTTGATCTTCCGGTCTAAAACAGAAGAGCTGCATCCAACTCCGCCTCTGGAACATCATAGACCAGCCCTGAAGGAAGCAACGGCTCTTTCCTGAAGAACTCCGGCAGTCGGTCATCTATGGCGGTGAAACCGGCAAGCTCATTAAATTTCTTTTCTGATTTGAGGACCGACATACCAAGATTCATCAGGTAGTTTTCACTGGCAGTCTCTCCGGTCACCGCGGTGGCACAGGCAACGAGGTGTTTCATCAGATCCGGCATATCCAGCAGTGGAATGGCGGCAAATAGACAGAGACCAAGAGAGTCAACTGCCGCGTGGTACATTTGGAGAAAAGCAGAGACCGGGGCTTGTCCTGTGGATGCCGTTGGGTTGTAGTCAGGATTGGTTGGACTCGGAAGCGCATTGCCGCAGGTATGATCCGCGCCCATGGGCGAGGTCGCGTAGGTCACGCCGGTACCCTTCAGGACCCGTGGATCATAGGCAGCAAGAGACTGTCCTTTCACCGCAGGGATTCGCTTGACGCCGAGCTTATTGCCGGTGGCTAAACAGCCATTCGCAATCATTAAGCCATTTTCCGTCCCTTTCCACGCTTCTTCAATAAGTGCGTAGGCAATCTTTCCGTCGCCCCAGGGTAGAAGACCCGCTTCCATTGCCACCGCAATTGCCGTTCCCACATCCATCGTATCGAGACCGAGGTCATTGCAGAGATGGTTGATCTCGGCAATGTCATCCAGATTGCTGATCATGCAGTTGGACCCGACAAGTCCCAGCGTTTCATACTCCAGCCCGGAGACGATCTCCTTGCCATTCTCATCCGTATAGATATTGGAGCAACTGATCACGCAGCCTTTCATGCAGCGATGAGCCGCCTGGCTGTTGGGGCGCTTTGCCTGGGTTTCCGCAAGGTACTCGCCGGAAATCTTCTCCACACCCTCGAATTGCCCCATGGAATAATTCTTTGTCGGGAGACATCCCGAACCATTAATCATGTTGACAAGAAGAGGAGTTCCCAAAGCCCTGAATCCTTCGATGAGGGGATGAGTCAGAATGCCCTTGGTCAAGTCAGCGGCGGCTTTCTTGAGCGTTGCCGCATCTGCCACTTCGATACCCGGTGCACCGGCATCATCGACGATCAACGCCTTCAGGTTCTTGGAGCCCATCACAGCCCCCAAACCGCCCCGAGCCGCCATCCTGATCTTGAAGTCAGGTGAGGTAACGGAGATGCCGGCAGCCTTTACAAACTTCTCACCGCCGGGTCCGATGCTGATGATGGAGGCACTCTCGCCATGACTAGCCCTGAGCCTGTCAATGAGTTCATAGTTTCCCATGCCTTTGAATCCTTCTGCGGGGATAAACGTAACGCCGTCATTTGTTACCTTCACCATCGTCGGGAATGAAGAAACACCCTCTGCAACAATACCCTGAATGCCAAGCCGTGCCAGCTTCTGAGCTGCCGATCCTCCGGCGTTGGCTTCCTTGATGCCGCCGGTGAGCGGGCTTTTCGCACCTACAGAAAGGCGGCCGTTGTTCGGCACGGTCGTCGAAGCGAGAATCCCCGGAGCAAACACCAGCTTGTTCTCCCGACCAAGCGGATCCGTCTCCGGTGGAACCTCTTCACAGACAATCTTTGACGTAAGCGCCCGTCCGCCCAGATTGGCATAGACGAGTGCAATATCCTCAAACCTGTACTGTTGGTTACCCAGATCAATTCTTAATATCTTCTTCATCGTTTGCTTTTCCTCCACCCCTTGCCCGAAGGCACGATTGAAAATGCCTGTTCTTTCTCACCCGCCTGAAAGAGGCATAAATATTTTGATTTCGCTGCCATCTTCAATGCGATCTTCAGGTCGCTTCATGATGCCGCCCGCGCTGAAAAGACCTACCTCACCGGCAGGCAAATTTAACAACCTGATCAGGTCCCTGTATTCCATCCCTTCCTGTGCCTCGATCACCATTCCCCTGGCATTGTCATAACCAGGCACATGTCTTGGAAGTAATCCGAAAAGCTTCACATTAAATCGCATAGGGAGACTCTCACAGCCGTTAACCTCTTCCACTGCGCTCCGAACCGGCCGCTTTCGCAGTCAATGGTTTGCCTGTCGTTAACCGCATCCCCATCGTTTTCACGCCTCCATCATCCGTCGACTTTTTTTTACGCCATGATCAGAGTGAGTCCTTCAGACCCGTCCTTTCGTTTCATCCGACCGTTTAAATAATTCATGACTTGAACTTCGCACCCCCAGGTTCTAGACGCCTGTGAAAACTAAAGCCGGTTCGTGGCCCGCCACAATGTATTCCGGGCTGTACGAAGGAATCATTGAAAGAATCTTATTGCAGCTGTCGTAGTAATCGGCGAAGTCACAGATAAGGCTGGAGGGGGGCATGAAGTGGCCGTATTCCGGCAGTGCCGGAGTAATCTTGTGCTTCTTACCCTCCATGTCCATGATTTCAGTCTGTTGGGAAAACGCCAGACAGGTTAAAGGCCAGAGGTCGCCAACCAGAATCCGTATTCCCCGGGCCGTGTTGACCGCAACAGACATGGACCCGGGCGTGTGCCCCGGCGTTCGGAAACATTTGATACCTTCGGTTAATTCGAAGTCGCCATGAACCTTGACACAGTTAGCAGATTTCAACTCGTCAATCAGGGCCAGATCGTAGTCTTTGCGAACCTTGATGATCGGCAATGGATCGAGCAGATTCGCCCATTCATCCTTCTGAAAAATCAGCCTGGCGTTTTTGAATATTGAAGTGTTCCCGGCATGGTCGTTGTGCAGATGGGTAAACAGGATCGTATCAATCTCAAGCGGGCTCAGTCCGGCCGTTGCCAGGGATTGCTCAACATATTTCAGACCGCCTCTGGCTGGAAAATTTCCAAAAGCCTTCCCGTCAACAATGTAGTTATCCGAAATTCCGGTATCCACCAGAATATTACGTTTACCGTTTTGCAGAAGAAATCCCAGATACGGTGAATTGATCATTAAATCCGGATCAAGATTGGGCGTGGCCATCGCTTTGAGAATCTTTATTTCTCCGTAATAAAGCACCTTGATATCCCACACATTCATATTTATTCCTCCTTCATTTTGGACAGAGTGTCTTGATTAATGCATTTCTGACGGTTTCAGCGCTCGGATTCGAGCACATATCCCTGAACCTTTTCCACGTCCTTCGGATAGTGCTTCGAGCCTCTCCAGAAACAGAAACAGGAGATGATGCCGCACAGGCACATGCACATCAGGGCCACTTTAAGCCCCCGGGCACCGCCTCCCAGGGCGTCGGAAATGATCCCCACGGCCGATGGCGCCCATGCGGCGCCGCAAACCATCGTTACAACGCCGGCCATGCCCCAGGACACACCCTTGAGTCCGGGGCTCACCACATCCTGAGAAATTGAGCTCACAGCGGGAATCGCCATGACGGCCAATATGCCGTAGAGCGCAACCAGGGCAAAACCCGGACCCTTGAAGTCAAGCATCAGAGCCAGAAACAGCACAACCGCGGAAAAGGATGTTGACAGGATCGGGATGAACGATCGTCCTTTCTTGTTCTTTTTTTGCCACATATCCGCGAACACACCGCCGAGCGGGGTGCCAACAATTCCTGTGATAGCGGAGAGGCCCAGGATCATACCGGCTGCCGCTTCCGTTACGTTCTGGGCTCGCATGATAAACGCACCGCCCCAGGCGGCCATTGAAAAGAGCATGGACATATGCATGGCATAGCCGACATACACCCACCGGAGCGTCGGGATTTTACAAAGCTGGACAATCGTTGACCGGAAGCTGGTCTTTTTGCCATGTTCATCAATCACAGCCACCGTTTTGTAGTCCTTGAGGAAAAAGGCAAGAATCCCCAGAATGACGCCCGGAACAGCAAATACGAAGAAAGGCGTCCTCCAGCCCCCATGATGAGCAGAAAGATACCCGCCCAGCAAAGCCCCCAGGGCGGAACCCAGGGGAATGGAGATATTGAATATTCCCAGGATCCGGCCTCTGGTTTTTTGAGGGTAGACACTGCCCAGCAAAGCCGTACTCGCAGCAGGGAACCCGGCCTCGCCAATCCCAACCACGATCCGGGGCAAAAGCACGCCGACAAAGCTTCGGCCCAGACCGGTTACATAGGTAAAGGCGCTCCAGATAATGGCGATCAGGGACATTGTCTTCCGCCTGCTCCAGCGGTCCACCAGATAGGAGGCAGGGATCCCCAGGATGGCCATGCTCAGGAAAAATCCTGTTTGGAGAATTCCTGCCTGGGTGTCCGTTAACCCCAGGTCTACTTTCATGGGCTCCAGCACCGCTGAAAGCACCTGTCGGTCCATGAAGTTGATCATGTACAGCAAGAAACAAACGACCAGAATACTGGTTCTTTGAAATCCACTCACTTTAAATTCTGCAGATTGCCCGGGTGTATTATTTTTCATCGGATCTTCTCCTGGTTTGTGATTCTTAAATCACCCTTAATTCTCTCACCGGATATTTATTCAGTTCCCTCAAACCATCCTGGGTAAATATACAGGTGCTCCCTACCCACAACCCTTTCTGGAAGTCAGGCGCGATCGGGTAAGCCATGACCTGGACGCAAAGCCCAGGCTGGAAGACGTAATCGAGATGGGACTGCCTTTGTTTCTCCGGAAAATCAGGATTGGTCTGCCCGACAAAAGGAAGTGAGTTGTAGTTGCACCAGCCGGAAACCAGGCTTGCGGCCATATAGCCGGCATCTCTGAAAGGTTCGACAAATTTGTCCACATCGCTTCCTTTCATACCCGGCTTGAGTTCACGAACCACCCGTTCATGGACCGAGGCAGCCAGCTCGAACATGTCGCGGTACTCCCGGGTCGGCTCTCCCGTAAAATAAGTGCCCATGATCTTGGTATAGTACATCCCGTATCCCACCGGCATTTCCGACATGATCATATGATCTGCTTCTACCGTGTGATCGGTTGGCCAGAAATCGGGATAAGGCCAATTCTGATTCGACATAGGCCATGAACTCAGGTGCATCATGCAATGGTTGCCTTTATTCATAAAAGCAACCTCTTCCACAATGCGGCGCAGGTCGGCATGGCTTTTACCGGGGCGGGTGGCGTGAAACATCGCGTCATGACAAAGATCGTTCAACGCGGCCGCCCTTTCGATCAGCGCGATTTCCTCGTCGCTCTTGATGACGCGAATAGCTTCATACCATTCACTGATGACCTGGAATTGCGCATCCGGGAATTCTTTTAAGAAGCGGGTGTAATGTTCATAGGGAATCGAGCACGGATAAAAGTAATCGACCGACGGACCGACGATGCCGATGTTGCCTTTGGTGAGACCCAGCTCCTTTAACCTGGCGCAAACAGTGTCTTCGAGCCTGATACCGCCGCGCACGTCCTGGATGGGACTGATGTCTCTGGCGTTTGGTAAATGCAGCGGCACCCCGATGTGCAGGGTCGGCGTCTCCTTGACGGGGAATACCACATAGGTGTGACCGACCCCGGAAAAATTGGACAAATACTGGGCATTGATCTGGCCCGTGTCGTTGCCAGCCAGGGAACAGGCTCCATAAACGAGCAGGCAATCCAGGCTTGCTTCCTTCATGGCCTTCGAGAGTAAGCTATAGCGTCGTTTGTATTCCTTTTCTGAAAACGGCGGAAAATAATGATTGGGTGTTAGCATAAAGTGTCTCCTTTTATTTTGACCATCACTAAAGTTTGATATGCAGATTTTCCAACGGGTAGCTCAGACACGGATGAATATATCCCGCCTGCTCATCCGACCAACGCCTGTGAACACGGGAAGGCATGAATACCTTTCCCGATACCAGGCGTGTGCGGCAGACGGCACATTCTCCCGACCGGCAGGCTGACGGAATGACCAGGCCGGCGCGTTCGAGTGAAACCATCAACGGCTCACCGGCCCTGGCCGTAAAGATTTTCCCCGATTTCTCCTCGCACACCTGGAACCGGTCATCGGGTGAAATGCCGGGCCAGCCCGCCTCCAGGGTTACATCGTCCGCGGGTCCGTAAGCTTCTTTCCTGATTCGTCTGTGCGGCACGCCGATGCTTTCCAGTGCGCCTTCACACAAACCGTGCATGGGAGCCGGACCGCAAATATAGAAGGTCTTCCCTTCAACCGGTTTCACAGCAGACAGAATCGTTTCGGCATCTAATAATCCGCACAAACCGGACCATCCCGCGGGAGGCTCGCTGATGACGAAGTCCACTTTGATGTTTGGATGCGTGGAGGCGATCTGCTTCAATTCATCTGCGAAGATGATGTCGTCAGAGCTGCGACTGCCGTAAAGAAGGTGAATTTTTAAAGGGAGCTTTTGCTCCACCGCCTCTCTGATCATGGACATGAAGGGCGTCACACCGCTGCCGCCGGCCAGAAAAACGAGCTGTTCGGAATCCATCAGCGGTTCGTGATAGAATGTTCCGTGGGGCCCGGTGGCTTCCAGGACGTCGCCCTTTTTCACATGGTCGAGCAAATAAGCCGAGACGAATCCCCCATTCTTTCGGCGAACGGTAATATCCAGATGAGATTTTCCCGGCGAAGAAGAAATGGTATAGGCGCGTGAGGTCGTTACTCCATTGCAATGAACGATAATACTGACATACTGCCCGGCCTGGAAAAGGGGCAGCGATCCATCGGCCGGCATCATTCTCAGGGTCCTGGTGCTCGCTGTCTCATTGATGATCTGCTTTACTTTGAGTCTGATCCGATCGGGATGACACTTGGATATCATGTTTTTGGTCGCCGAGCGTTCTGCATGGGTCAGAGCCTTGCAGTCCCGGGTCTCCTGGTCCATCTGGTTCTTGATCCGCTCCATAACGGCCGGGTCCGGACCGCCGGGCTGGGTATCCTCAAGAAGATCCTTGCCGGCCAGAAACCCGGAGAGCATGGAGGGCAGGAATCCACCTCCCATATTGACCCAGGCATTGGCGAAATACAAACCCGGCAGAGGGCCGCGGCTGGGTATAATTCCCCTGGTTGAACACTGCCGATTTTCGGCAAATCCCGCGAAACTGCCGCCGGGATTTGCGCTGTAGCGGGCATTGGTCAGCGGAGTGGCGATATCCAGCACTTCAATGTGTTTCCTGATATCAGGAGCTACGATTTCCGCCAGATCGATGAATTTCGAAGCCAGTTCACGCTTGGTTTCCAGGTACTGAGAAGGAGAAAGCTTCAGCCAGGGCGCGCCAAAAGCACCCATGGTCAGAGCCACCACGGTAGTGCCGGACGGTGAAAAATCGGGATCGGCCATATTATAGGCTGTAACCGACGCACCGACGGGATGCCTGTTGACTGTCTTTTGCACCGCATCAAAATACTTTTCCAGATCATAGTCGGTCCCGACAAAAGTCTCATGCGTGGTCAGGCCTAAATCCCGGCAAGTGCAATCAAGCCCCAGATAGACGTTGAAGGTTGAGCACCCGGCCGACCAGGCCCCCAGCCGACGCAGATACCAGTCGGGAATCTTGTCCCGTCCGATCAGTTCAAGACAGGTGACCATGGGATTGGCATTGCACACCACGCTGGAAGAAGTGATTTCCGTGCCGTCCTGCGCCACCACACCCGTCACACGGCCGCCGGATGTCAGGATGCTGGCCGCACCGTT
This sequence comes from uncultured Smithella sp., assembly GCA_964445385.1. Taxonomy (GTDB): domain Bacteria; phylum Desulfobacterota; class Syntrophia; order Syntrophales; family Smithellaceae; genus UBA8904. The sequence continues at coordinate 7,457 of CAYULE010000029.1, read as the reverse complement.
GTTCAGCCAGACCTGTCCTCCATTGTTCTCAATAACTTCAACAAATGCCTGAGACAGTGCCTGGGACGTTCCCCGGATGTGTACCGGTCCATGTTTCACATAATTGGAGAGTCCCATGATATACGGGATGAAAGACAATTTCGAGGCCGGCTGCGCCAGATAGCCGCAAAGCTGACCAAGCACTCCCCGTATCCTCTGATCGGAGAAGAAGATATCGAAAACCTGGGCAACCGTCCGATTGGAATAAGTCGTCAAATTGGGAAATTCCGATGGATTCAGGTCGGGCGCCGCTCCGTTCATCATACTGGCTCTCATCGCTTCTTCGGCCATATCGAAGACCAGCGCGGTAAATCCCTTAATCCCTGACGCCTCTCCGGGGAACTGATCTGTCAGATACTCCTCGAAATTTTTCCGGCCGAACGGCAAGGTGACATCGAGGCCTGGAAGCACGCAACGATAGAACTCTGCCATCGGTATAAACTTGACCTTGGGCGCTACACCCAATCCATTCAGTAAGCCCCATAGAGGACCACGGTTCTCTTCTCCTCCCAGTCCAGAAAGTTCATGGAGAGCCACATCGAACTCAAACCGCCCCCGGAGAAAAGAAGAGGCATAACCTCCGGGCACATTGTGTTTTTCCAGGAGCAATACCCTTTTGCCCGCCTGGCTCAGGAACGTTGCCGCGGTAAGACCACCCAGACCGGCTCCCACGATGATCACGTCGAAATCTTTCATATCGCACAAATCTCCATTCATTAATTTGATCACTTCACATTCTTCTGCTCACCGGGCGGGGGATACAAGCCGGGCAAACCATCCGGCGCCCAGGACGGTTCGGCACTGATCCGCCAATCCGTCCTGGCTTCGATAATGACCGGACGGTTGGCGTCAAGCGCCTTCTTCATTGCAGGGCCTACGTCCTGCGGACGTTCGACTTTCAAGGCAAGGCAGCCCATGGCATTCGCGCAAGCGGTGAGATCGACGGGATGGAAACGCCAGTTTTTGTCGAATTCCGTGGTGCCCGCCCAGAGGCCCTGCTCCTGATTGAGGGATTCATTATTATTGATGACACAGATGACGTTGATACCGTAACGCGCAGCCGTCTCCATCTCGGCCATGTGATAATAGAAACCGCCATCGCCGGTAAAGCAGATAACGGGCCGGTCAGGCGCGGCGCATTTTGCCCCGATTGCAGCCGGGAAACTCCACCCCAACGATCCGTGAGCGCGGATAAATGTCTGTTTTTCGCTGGTCGCGTAAAAGTTCTGCGCCATCCACAGTCCGGCATGGCCGGTGTCACCAACCACAATCCCGTTTTCCGGCAGCCAATCGGATATCTCGCGGCAAAGGCGTTCGGGTCTCATCGGCATGGCGTCGGACGTCTCAAATGGCCGTATATTTTCCTGCCACTCGGCTTTGAGTGCGCTTACGCGACCAAGCCACGCTTTCCGAGGCGCCGGTTTACCACTTTGCGTCGCGGCCTCGATCATCTGCAGAAGCACCGCTTTTGCATCGCCGCAAACGCCGATCGTATGCATATAGTTGCGGCCCAGATTCTCCGGGTTGATATCGATGTGGATCACTTTTGCGGATTTTCCAGGAATGGTCCATGCGCGTGTGACAAGCCCACCCGTCAGAGAACCGATATAAATGACGAGATCGGCTTCGTGTACGGCAAGGTTGGCGCATGACCGCGAATATTCACCGACAATACCGATGGATAAAGGATCGGCGTCCAGAATAATACCCTTGGCATTAAGCGCCGTTGCTACCGGGATGGACAATAATCGTGCAAGCCCGATAAGTTCGGGGCCTGCCTGCGAGGAAGCAACACCGCCGCCCGCGACAATGATGGGCCGCTCTGCCTTCCCGATGGCCTCAAGAGCGGCATGGATATCCCCCGCCGGCGCCATCGTTCGAATGGCCGGGAATTGTCCATAGCGCGAATCAATTTCGAAATCCCCATCGACATCACCCATATTCATGCCGGCAAATCCGGGGAGTTCAAGATGCACAGGCTGAGGCATCCCTGTTGTCGCCGCCCGGAAAGCCGTATTCAGCAGGTCGGGTAAACGTTCCGCATTTTCCACGGTAGCATTGAATTTCGTGATGGCCTGGTAGATCGGCATGTCGTCGATCTCTTGATAGGTAAGACGATACTTGTGCTGCGGAAGTTTGCCTCCGGAAATCGCGAGCACCGGAACGCGCGCCAGAAATGGATCACGTAAACCTGCCGCAAGATTGGTGCCCCCGATTGTCTGCGACCCGCAAACCCCGACACGATGACTAACCCGGGCATAGCCGTCAGCCATGTAAACTGCCGCCTTCTCACCATGGGTCATAACAGGAATAATACCCGTTTTCTGCATCTCTTTGCAGGCCCCGGGAACGATCACTGGCACATAGAAAAAATGCGTGACACCATACGCCTTGAAAGCGTCGGCAATATATTTACTGGAATTTATCTGACTCATTTTGTCCTCCTTAATGAACTTGCCTACCGGCAAATTGGGCTATTTCTGAATGAATGATGAGCTCCAATCATTAGCTTTCTCATATCGTATTCATACAGGACGAGATAAAAGCAAATTAGATGCCAAGCTGTTCAGTATTTGTAATTACTTGAATTTGTTGATATTATGAAAATAATTGCTCTTACAGTTTCTTTGATTGTCTTTATACAGACATTTGTCTGTCTGTATTTCAACAATTAGGTTGACCGCAGAGCTTAAAATTTGTTAAATGGAGCCGATGAAAATTAGAGTGAAAGGTGCAATCATGAGAAAGAAACTTTATGAACTTTCGGCAGCTCAATGGGAAGTACTGGCTGTATTTCAGGCACTCGAAAAGCCAACCCCTCTTCATATTGTGCGGAACCTGGTTACTGTTGCGCCAAACGTGTTTCTCGATGTGACTCACCAGGCAAAAAAAGCAGGCTGGCTAAAACAAACGATTTCCGACGAGTTTTATCTCGCCCCGCACCTGCCCCTCAAAATCAGAAAAGAGTTGAAAGAGTTACATGATCCGTCACATATTTCCGCTCTGCTCAATCGGATATCAGAATCGGGTTTTAAAGACCGTCTGAATCCCGACATCATCGCAACGTGGATTAATCAGATGGACAGGAAGGATGAACTCGCATTATCGGAATGGAATTCAGCCAAAGATGATATTCAGAATGGTAAATTACATGATGCTTCAAAACATCTGGAGGATATGATTTCACTGCTGTCCCCCATGACAAAACAGCCCGAGCTCGGCAGCATGTTTGTTTCCGCTGTTCTTGATTTCTGGAAAGTCCGCATGCGTATCGGAAAAGTCACCGATGAAACGCTGCAGCTTATGCATCAAGCTCGCGGTGTCGCAAACACATTGGGAGATCGACGCTCCGAAGCGATCATTAATCTGAATCTGGGCTGTTCTTCTTTCGCGACCAAGAATGTATCGGAGAGCATTGCTGATCTCACAGTCGGTCTGGAAGAAATAGAAGAAATAGACGATGAAGATTTTCGCAACCAGGCGGCAGAATTCCGGGGCGTATTTTATTTTTTTCAAGGAATGTATAAAGATGCGATAAAATATTTCGACTACTCCATACAGTCCATCGAATTCCGAGATGATATGATCATGAATTTTTTAGGCTACTACCTGTATGGTTATTGTGCCGCCTACCTCGGTCAGTTCCACATTGCTCTGGGATTCTTTGAATACTGTTACCGTTTTTTTTCAGCAAAGGCAGGACCCCGGGAAACCACTATTTTTGAATCGGCTTTAGGCATCATCCTCATCATGACGGGGAAGAGAAAAGAGGGATTCCTCCACCTTCAGAGATCGCTGGAAAATAGTATGGCTTATAACAACATACAGGCTCTTTTCCTCTCTCAAAATGGTTTAAGTTACTATTACTTTCGAGAAGGCCAGATAGAGGAGAGCTATCAATCCATCTGCCGGGCCATGCGCGAAGCGGTTAAAGCAGGATTCATGTTCCGTAACTACACTTTTCCATGGGTCCTGGAGCAGTATTTCGAGTTCCACCGGAAAGGCTTTGATTTTCAAGAACTCCCCTATGCCAGACACGGGTTACATCTGGAATTACAGAGAATCATCGACGGGCCGAACATTCATCAAAGAGGGATTGCCCATCGAATTCTCGCGCTGGACAAGGCTGATCAGGGAAATGGTTCTGATCTTAACTTCATTCAGACCAACCTTGAAACCAGTGAACGTTATTTGCAGCAGTCGGGTGACCCGATTGAGTTGGCCAAGACGAGGCTGGAGATTGCCAAGCTGCACATGAGAAGCGGGTTTCAACAAGAGGCGGCTATTCTTGCTCAGCAGGCCTGGGACGAAGTGGCAAAATATGATTTTTTCGATTTTCCCGATGAGCTGAAGCCCCTTTTGAAAACGAACAGTTGCCTTTCAGGAAATCCGAATCCCCATGAACGGATATTTGAGAACTTCCTGGACATATTGAGCGAATTCACCCCCAGCGCTGACCTCAATGAGTTGCTGACCAGACTTGTGACCGTTTTGACCAAATTTTACGGAGCGGAACGTGGTGGACTTTTCTGGTTCGAAGATCATAAAAAAGGCTCTTCCCCAATCCTGAAAGCTGCGTGGAACCTCGCTAAAAATGATGTATTGACCGAGACTTTCCGATCGATGAGTCTGAGGCATGTTTTAGCGGCTCATCGAAATCATCAGCCCTTGATTGTTCAACCTAACCAGGAGCCTGTCAAAACGCCGGAGAATCGACTGCTGGCGATTTTATGCCTGCCATTTGAAATTGGAGGCGAGGTAAAAGGAGTACTGTACTTCGACAATTCTTACGTCGATAATTTTATTGAATCGACCGATAAAGCCCTGTTTCTCAAAATATCCCGGCACCTCAGTTCGCACATCGAACGAATCTTTGAATACGGTCAATCCATGGAGAAAAAAGTGCGTTCCCTCTGGGACAATGAGGCCCGGACAAAAAGCATCGCCGATGGGAACATCGTTGCCCAGAGCGCAGTGATGACACAATTGCTAACGAAAGCCGATCATGTCGCGGCCATAGACGCTCCCGTGATGATCCTTGGCGAGACCGGCGTAGGCAAGGAACTTTTGGCCCGCAGGATACATCAAATGAGTTCCCGCAGTTCCTATCCCTTCGTCGTAGTGGACATTTCCACCATTCCGGAAAATCTGATAGAAAGTGAGCTCTTCGGGCACGAGAAAGGCGCTTTCACAGGCGCCGATCGTCAAAAACCGGGACGCTTCGAATTGGCCGACAAAGGGACCCTTTTTATCGATGAAGCGGGAGAAATCCCCAAGCTCATTCAACCCAAGCTTTTAAGGGCGCTGGAAGAAAAATCCTTTGTTCGCATCGGCGGCATCACGACTCTAAAAACGGATTATCGATTGATCACGGCAACCAATCGAAATCTGGAGGAAGAAGTGGCCAGAGGTAATTTCCGGCAAGACTTATACTACCGCCTGAATGTCATTTCCTTCAAAATACCGCCGCTGCGCGAAAGGGGTCAGGACGTGATCGTGCTCGCCAATCATTTTCTGAATCACTTTGCGCATAAATATAACTGTAACGAGTACACTTTCTCTCCCGAGGAAGAGGCTAAATTAATCGCTTACCACTGGCCGGGCAATGTTCGTGAACTGAAAAATGTTATTGAACGTTATATTGTATTATCGGCGGATGAACGACTGGAATCGTTGCTGCCAAATTTATCAAATTCGTTTCTTATCAATTCATCCTCCGAAACCCTTACCATGGACGAACTGCAACGTCGCTATATCCAGTTTCTTATCAATAAAACCGGCGGCAAAATAGGCGGGCCGGGCGGTGTCGCCGAGTTGTTAGGCATGAACCGCACGACACTTTATACCCGCATGAAAAAGCTTGGTCTGTCGGAGCTGCTATGAGCCCGTCCCGCTTAGGTGGAATTAAGGCGCCGGCACGGGTACAATTTGTATTTCATACCCGTCTGTATCTTTGGCAACACCCGTCACCCCAGCCGACGGCATTTGAACAATCTTAAGGCCCTTTTTACCGCCGTCCTGGGCGAATGCCACCGGATCATCCACCGTGAATACCAGTTTAACCGGCACATCCGTATAGTTCTTGGATGTAAAATAATGCATCACAACAACATCTATCCCCTTCTTTGGCGTGTGCGGCGAGATGGTAATAATCTCATCCACAAATCCCGGCGCATGAAGGAAATAATCAAATTTCCTGCTCAGCATGCGGGTATAAATGTCGTCGGATGCCTGAAGACTGCTGACGCCGATTCCTATGCCTGTCAGAACGGGTTTCGTTAAAAAACTGATTTCAATCAGCTCCAGGAGGTAACCATCAAGATCAGCCGCCATAGCAATGGTTACTCCCATGGCGGGAAGAAAAGCGGGGGCGGAAACAACGTGGCCACCTCCGGCAACAATGGCGCCGCAAGCGTTCTGGGCGTTGGGAACCGCAAAAACAAGCTTTACAGGATGATTGGCATAGTTAATCGCGGCATCATCAAAATGCATCAACGTCAAGTAATTACCCGCCGAACGATAATCCTTCAATTTTGACTCCAGGCGGTCACCCTTATCCACGTTGCTGGAAATAATATCCATTCCCATCACACTGTTATAAAATGCTGTCGATGCTGCAGTATCACTCACACCGATCCCCACTGTATCGACATAGGGCCGGAATGCGCCGGCGGGGAGTTGGGTATTGAAATGTCTGCGGGCTTTTGTAGCGGTGGTAAGTGTCCTCGGCGTCGAAACCGTAAAAACGCCGGCCCCGTTGAGATCGGCAAGCAATGCCGTCATAAAAGCGGCAAATTTACCGGTGTTGACAAAGATGGACGTATAATCGTTGAAAATGGAACTGTCATTCACACCGTAAGCGTTATCCCAAATCAACAGAGCTCTGGTCGCTTCCGTAATAACAATACCGTTGGCGGGATCACCATCCACATCCAGGGTTTGCAGGAAACGGCAAATATTGACCACTCTCGGGTCTGAAGTGCCCTTTGCGCCGGCCGCGATGTCCAGTGGCGTCATTGCAGCTTTGGCCGTCCCGCTTCCCAGGATGATTTCACCGGCGGAAAAAGTCACTGTCTCGCCAGACCGGTATTTAAACGTCCCTTTGGCATCGGTCACGCCGTTCAGTGATGGCGTCTTGTAACTGATACCGGCAACAGGACTATCCGAGAAAGTTCCTGTTAAAACCGGAGGCGGAATGGCATCGCCGTGAGCGCCACAACCCGTCAAGACGGTTATCCCCACCAGCAGACTCCAGCAGGCAATACTAAAATAATACTTCAATAACCATAATCTCATCTCTCTTTGCATCCTCTCCTTCTCCCCTTCTTTAAGATTGTTAATACGGCAGCACTTGAACTGTTATTTGATTTGCTAAGGATCTGAGTCAAATATGTCAGTTGATATTCAAAATGCATGCC
>CAYULE010000028.1:2937-19894 GCA_964445385.1 uncultured Smithella sp. | reverse complement strand
ACATCAAGAGCAGAGCAGAGTATGACAAACTGTATAAAGAATCGATCACCGATCCTGATGCATTCTGGGCCAGGATGGCCACCGAAAGACTGACCTGGTTCAAACCCTTTGACAAAAAGAAGGTATCGGACTGGTCATTTGACGCGAAAGACGTTCATTCCAAATGGTTTGAAGGCGGCAAACTCAATGTCAGCTACAACTGCCTGGACCGCCACCTGGAAAACAAAAAGAACAAGGCCGCGATCATTTTTGAAGGCAACGATCCCAACGACTGGAAAGTATATACCTATTACGACATGTATCGCGAAGTGAACAAGTTTGCCAATGTTCTGAAAACCCTGGGCGTCAAGAAAGGCGACCGCGTTACCATCTTTCTGCCCATGATCGCGGAACTGTCGATCGTCATGCTGGCCTGCGCCCGTATCGGCGCTGTTCATGCCATCGTTTTCGGCGGGTTCTCGGCGGAAGCCTTAAGAGACCGTATTAATAACTGCGACGCTAAAGTGGTTATCACCTGCGACGGCACCTATCGTGGCGCCAAAGCCGTTCCCCAGAAAGACACCTGCGACAAGGCCGTGGATCAATGCCCCGGCGTGAAAACCATGGTCGTTGTGAAACGCACCGGCACGGCCGTTAATATGAAGGAAGGCCGCGATGTCTGGTATGAAACACTGATGGCCACAGCGGATAAATACTGCAAACCGGAAGAAATGGACGCGGAAGATCCACTGTTCATCCTTTATACATCCGGATCGACCGGACAGCCCAAGGGCGTTGTCCATACCCAGGCCGGTTATCTGCTTTATGCCGCCATGACCCAGCAGCTTGCTTTTGACGTTCGCGAAGAAGATACTTACTGGTGTACCGCTGATATCGGCTGGGTCACCGGTCACAGCTACATCGTTTACGGCCCGCTTTGCAACGGATACACAAGCATTCTGTTCGAAGGCGTTCCCAACTATCCGGACTTCGGCCGGTTCTGGGCCGTTGTCGAGAAATACAGCGTCAATAACTTCTATACCGCTCCGACCGCGATCCGCTCGATTGCCAAAGAAGGCGACAAATGGGTTGATGCGCACGATATTTCCTCGCTGCGCGTTCTGGGTTCGGTCGGTGAACCGCTCAATCCCGAAGCCTGGTGGTGGTACTATAACAAGATCGGCGGTAGCCGCTGCACGATTTCCGATACCTGGTGGCAGACCGAAACAGGCGGACATATGATCCTGCCTCTGCCCGGTGCAATTGATATTAAACCCGCTAAAGCCATGGTTCCGTTCTTCGGCGTTGTTCCGGTTCTGTTTGATGAAGAAGGAAAAGAAATCAAAGGTCCCGGCAAAGGCGCTCTCTGTATTAAAAATTCATGGCCGGGCATGGCCCGCGGTTTGTGGAATGATAAAGAAAACCGGTTTGTTGAGAATTACTTTGTGCAGTTCCCCGGCACTTACTTCTCCGGTGACGGCGCGGAACGCGATGCCGACGGCGATTACAAAATCACCGGCCGTGTCGATGACGTTATCAATGTTTCCGGTCACAGAATGGGTACCGCGGAAGTCGAAGCGGCATTGACCTCTCATCCGGATGTCGCCGAAGCGGCGGTTGTCGGATTCCCCCATGAGATCAAAGGTCAGGGCATCTTCGCCTATGTCACCTTGAATAATGATGTGGCTAAGACAGATGAGCTCAAAAAGGCTTTGATCGCCCACGTCCGGAAGGTTGTTGGTCCGATCGCGTCACCCGACCACATTCAATGGGCGGATGGTCTTCCCAAAACAAGATCCGGCAAGATTATGCGCCGCGTTTTGAGAAACGTTGCCGCTAAAACATTCGGTGATTTTGGTGACACGTCAACCCTGGCTGATCCGGGCGTGGTTGATGATCTGGTCGCCAATAGAAAGAAATTAGGTTAGCACCCCTGCAAGGCTGAGACGGTTGCAACCGTTACCAGCCTTGTGAAGTTCCCTCCTTAAAATGCCGTTTTCCGGAAAACCGGAAAACGGCATTTTTCTTTTTCAGGTATTCAGGTTGATCCGCACCAGGGAGATGCGGGACCTTCCAGCCGGAATTTAGCGCAGCGATGTTTGATAGCTCTGCATCTTCGCCTTCATGGCCGGGCTCAATGGTTTGACCAGTTCCGCATTGTACGACCCGGTGGGCATGGGCTTGACGGTTGGATCATGAGTTGGATTATTCTTTGTTGTAAGATCCCAGGTTCCGACGATCTGTGCTGTCGCGACAGCATATTTACGCGATGTTGCGGCCGGCGTCCCGTCTTTGACTGCCGGGTCAACATTAGTGGTCACGATGGAAATCGTATCGTCGCTGTTGAGGTAGATTGCGAAAGTACGGAACTGTTGCGGGAAATCCCGCAGTGACGGGGTTTCCACCTGCCAGAAGCCTCTTTCGGGAGCGTTAATCGGATCCGGCGAGATAAACGCTTTCACGGTATTCAAGTGACGATGCCCCGCAAGCCACATGATTAGGTTCGGATGGCTTTGCAGTTCCGCAATCAGCCCCGGCAGGGTGACCGCATTTTGGGGATTGACCCACCAGCCCATTTCGGAGTTGGGTGCCGTCACTTCGACATTGATCGGTACGTGCGCGGCGATGATCATGAGCTGGCCTGCCGCATCCCCGTCTGCCAGTTCTTTTTTAAGCCAGGCCCAGCGTGCCTGATCCAGAAAGCCATGCCCGTGAATGTCGGCGGATCCGTCATTTTCTTTCTGGGTATCATCAAGGACGATTACTTTGATCGGGACCGATGACTTGGGTATAAAGCTATAACAGGCAAAGCCTTTTGGCGCGTTGGGATCGACAAGGTTGAAACCGTGACCCGCGGGACTGGAAGAGGTTTTAAAATATTCACTGATCCACTCGGTTCTCCAAAGGGAACGGCGATCCGGATCGGCCGCAACCCTGGGCGGACTGCTGAAATTTCCGACAGGCCCGGCGTATTTGATGTCACCATAGGGCGTTGAACCATCGAGCACACCCATATAGTAATCGCGGCTGTTAATTTTTCTGGGGTCGCTGAGGACATCCCCCGTGGCAAAGACTTCGTCAGTGATAAAGGATTGCCGAAGATCCTTGCGCAGGCTGTAGTCTACGGGGATGGAGCCGATCCAGAAGTGATCATGGTTTCCAAGTGTCTGATACCAGGGGATCGTCTTGTCCAGCCCTGCCGCCTGGTAGGGTTTCTGATACTCAATGGTTTTGGCTCCGAGATGGGCGCCGGAACTGGGGGTAATGACTTTGCCGTCAATGACATCGATATACCACCTCAGTTCGTTGTATTGAGTGGTGTTGCAGGTATCGCCCAGCGAGAGGCCGAAGTCGATCGGATTCTGCTTGTGCAGGGCGTTGACTGTCTGGACGGCGGCATCGAGCACATGGGTGGTGTACAGCATAATCCCTGAATAGAGAGATCCCCCCACCGGCAGGGTGGGATGCAGGCGCTGCAGATAGATCAGCTGATTAGGCGATTCTTTGTCGGTGATATGGATGTCCGAAATGGTAAAGAAATTTAAAAGTTTTGTTTTCTTTGTAACGGCGGAACCACTGTAGGCAGCCGGCATGAGATCAAGCCGTTTGTCGTAAGACAGGCCCGGGCCGTATGTCCAGTTGCCATAGCCGTATTGACTGTATTTGGAAATCTCCCAGAGATTAATCGCGGTTACCGGTTTTACGCCGGGCGCGACGGTCCTTTGAACGGTTGTTTGAATGTCGGAGTCAATCGGGTAGCCCGCGGGCTGACTTTGCTTTTTAACGCAGCATTTTGAACAGACTGAACATCCTGATAAAGAGAAAATCAGTATGCCCGCGAATAAGATTAAAAGGAACTTTTTATGTTTGTAAAATCGCTTCATGAATGCCTCCTTTATAGGCCTGAGTATTTATTGCTTTTGCTGTTCCATCCGTTCATCAGAACCGTTCCCCATATTTCCACAGAGTGGTTTACTATGACGTTCAGAATTGAGGAGCCGCGGCTAACGGCGGAGGGGATTTGATGCCTTCGCACAATGCGTTGTTCACGGTAAGGTTGCCCTGGGCGTCCAGTGTCACAGTCCAGATGGTGTCATAATCGTTTTGCGGCCAGAATAAAGATGGGGCCGGTACGCTGCCGCCATAACTCTCAAGGAGATAAGTTATCAGCGGTGGATAGTGTTCGTGCTCCCACGCCATCAGCACGGCTTGATTGGAGAGATGGCCGCCGGTAAACAGAAAGTCGCTGGTAGCCTTGGCTACGGCCGGGTCAGTCGGCATCCCGATATAGAAGCTCGATATCAGGTAATAGGGCAGGTTATTGGCGACGGCATAGGGCAGGACAGTTAAGGAGGGCCTGACATAGGAAACACCAAAGTCAGCCGTCAGAGCGAATGATTGCGCGGGGTCGATGGAATAAACCACGTTGGGGCGGATTCGGCCTTGCAGAACGTCGGGCAGAACGTTGGGAAGGGCCAGCGCGCGCCACTGCCCCGCTCCTACAAAATTACCGTTTTCAAAGCTATTTGACGGATGGGCCTCAGCGTGACGGATCAGGTAAACCGTCTGGTTGGTGTTGGTTCCCGGCGGAATGACGACGCCATTAACCCCTCCGGTCCGTGTGTAACTGAAATAGGTCTGCTGCGTGCAGGAAGCGCCGACGACGGGCGACGGCAACACAGGATAGGTAGAAGGCGGGTTCAGATTACTATTGTAGATCACCAGGCTGGCGGAGCCAGAAGGCGTGATGGTGATCGCATAGACCATGTTAGGACCCGGAAAGTATGCCGGAAGATTCAGGTTATAACCCTGTCGGTTGTTGATGCTGGCCATCAGAGCGCTGATGGTCTCCCATGGCGCTGAAAAAACATGAAAGCCCGGAGCTTTCGCGCTGATAATACGGGTTGCCAGGGCAGCATTGTTGCCGCTGGTATCATTGAAAACCAGCCCCTGGGCGCCGGGGGCGCATGGATCACCACTGGGGCCTGATCCTGAAGTATACGCTGCATTAATCGGGTAGCTGTATGCGGTTGTCCCTTGCATGGTAAACTGATTGAGAAGAGCGAACTGCTGAATGTACCCGATGGCTGCCATATCGGGGTATTGGTTTGCCGTTTGCAAATGTGCCATCGGTTGGAGCGTGTAAATGGCCGTGACATTCTTTGTCCCCAGGACCTGATTTTTCAGGTAGGTGGCCATGAGGAGCGAGCGCTGCAGCCCCTGACTGGTAAGGTTTGCCGTATCCGGCTGGATGTCGCCTCGCGCGTGATAAGCCAAATCCGGGCTGACCACGAAGATCAGATTGAGGTTATTGGCGGAAAGCGGAACGCTTATATTGGGACTGGAACTGCCTCCGCATGCCACAAGCAGCGTCAGGCCAAAAAGTAAGAACATGGACCAAAAAACGGAAATTTTTTTCATATGGATATCCCTTCTTTTATGATTTCTTATGTACAGGGAAGGCCTGTGCTTTCCCTGTTATTTGTGGACATCGACGTGTTTGGCGGTGGAAGCCCTCCACCGTCAAGGTGCCTATGGGCAAACCATTACCGGGCAGTCTTTCGCATCCGCGCACGCGCGGGCCGGCAATGAATGCCCCGGTGTTGTGAAATCGTGCTCAAAGAAGGACTGGAGCCTGGCGATCATCCTTTTCGCATTGATTGTACTCCCCCAAAGGGTTACTTTTTCCGTGTCCAGGTTCCCACGGCTACAACAGTATCGGTGGAAGTTGAATGACGATAGATGACGTTGATTTGATCTTTACTGCTGAACTGACCTTCCATGAAACCATCTTCATCTGCATAGTAGAAACCTTTGTTGTCCATGGCAATAACGGCAACAAATTTTTCCGTGGCTCGCGACGATTTGAAGGTCCCGTGCAAGACCCTTCCCTGCTGCCTGGTGACAACCGCCTCGGCCTTGATGGTGCTGAAGTCACCTTTGTGGTGGGTTTTTGATCCGTGAGCAGCGCCCTTGAGAATGACACCCCCTTCCGCCTGTATGCTCCATGTTCCTACCAGGTAGGGAATATCGGAAGCTGCATAGCAGGTTCCCATCCCGAACAGGACGGCCAACAAAATAACGCTGATTGCAATTTTTTTCATGGTAAGTCTCCTTTTCTCGATTAAGTTAAGTTGTGCTGAAACCAATTTATTAGATGTGAACATCAATAGGCGTTCACACAATTGATTAAGCCTTGTTCGTCCATATGGCCTATGCCGCACCAGTAAACCGGCCAGGTCTTATCGGTGATCGGATGAAAGGTATTGCCAACGGGAACGGAGTATTGATGTCCGGAAAAATAGTGCTCCCGGTAAAACTGCTGTTTTGCATTTTTCGTGGCAAGCTCCGGATATAGCTGCAACAGGGAATCGTTCAGAAAACCCTGCATGAGATATGCCGTTGAAAAAGTGTAATCGCGGTTGAACTGTCCCGGCAGAGTTGCGAGATCGTAGTTCAGGGAAGTATAGTCGATGGCTTTTAACGTCTCGCCGTGAAATGTGAAGATCTTAAAGGCGGGGTTGTTGCCAAAATAGGGAGCTATGCTGGGCGTTGTATCAGCCGGAATGCCGGGTGACACGATGCGATATTCATCCATATGCGTATGCGCGGTCAGGATCTGGGTGATCAGGCCCGGATACTTGGAAAGTATTTGCAGAAAACTTGTTTGATAGTCCTGATTCCACATCATGGTGGCGGTTGTAATGTGACCGTTGGCATCGACAGACTGGGCGGTTGAATATTTATCGGCTCCGGGAGGCACATGCATCAAGAGCCACACCTTTTTGCCCCCGGCCCGGGCCGAGGCCAGCGTCGTCTCCAGCCAGGCAAGTTGAGCGGCTACTGCACTCGCATAGGCGTTGCCGAAGGACGGGGAAAACATGACGGTATTGAGTCCTATCACCATCACTTTTTTTCCGGGCGGTTCCACGGAATAATATCCTCCCCTTGTGAAAGTATTAAGAAAGGCCTGATGATCGGTGGCGCCATGCAGAAATTTTGTGTAAAAAAGTCCCGCCGTATTGGCAAGAAAACTACTGTCCGGCCCAAGGCCTGTGTAAGAATCCATATTGCCGACAGCAAACATGACGGGAATGCTTCCGACAGACAGCCTTACCTGTTCCATAACAAAGGCAACCGTCTTGTCGGCAAAGGTCTTCATCGCTGCAACGTCTTCATCGTTTCGGGGGTTTGAAGTTCCATTAATCTGCTGATAAAACTGCTGCGCAATGCCATGACCCAGAATGTCGCCGGTAAAAATAATGAACGGACTCGCTCCCAGGTTCTGCTTGATGCCGGAGAGGGCAAGTGCAAGTAGAGGGTAGTTGGCATCATCCCCCCATGTCGAAGGGGCTGTGATCTTCGATGTCTTAAAAATACGTTCCCACTCGCCGGCATCCGCGGCAACAAGGGCCGGAAAAAGAGACGGGTCATAAAAAGGATCGAAATGAACATCCGAAACAACCACCACGGAGAAGTTGTTGTTGATGATGTCAGTGGACCCGCCTCCGCATGCCGCAAGCAGCGTCAGGGCAAGGGCCAGGAACATTGACCGTATTCTGGAAATATTTTTCATATGCAAATCCTCCTTGTTTGTGAACATCAATAGGTGTTCACACAATCGATGATCTCCTGTTGTCCCATTTTTCCAGTGCCGCACCAGTAAACCGGCCAGTTCTTGTCGGTAATGGGGTTTAAAACATTGTATCCGGAATAATAGTAGTCTCTGTAGAGGGTCTGTTTTGCATGATTCGTGACCAGTGATGGAAAGAGTTGTGACAAAGAATCGTCCAAAAGACCATCCATAAAATACGCTGATCCAAAAGTATAATAGCTGTTAAACTGTTCCCGCATTTTAGCGAGGTCATAATTCACGGACCTGTAATCGGTGGCTTTCAAGGTATCGCGGGAAAATATAAAGATCTTAAAAGCCGGGTCATTACCAAAGTGCGGACTGACGCCGGGCGTTATCTCGAGCACATTATTAGATGACATGATCCTGTATTCATCCATATGCGTATGCCCGGTCAGTGCCAGTGTTATCAACCCCGGATATTTTGAAATGATTTGCAGAAAACTTGCCTGATCATCCGGTTTCCACATCATGGTGGCGGTTGTAATATGACCGTTGGACTCGACCGATTGGGCCGTTTTATAGATATCCGCGCCGGGAGGGACGTGCATTAAGAGCCACACTTTTTTACCGGCTGCCCTGGCCGAAGCAAGTTTCGCATCGAACCAGGCAAGTTGTTCGGCGGCTGCGGTGCTGCTGATTCCATCGGGAACACAGGCCGGGGAAAATAAGATAGTGTTGAGTCCTATCACCATCAAATTGGTTCCCGGCGGCGAGGCCGAATAGTATCCTCCGGCGAGGAAGGTCTCTCGAAAGGCCTGATGGTCGGCGGCGCCATTCAGGAATTTTGTATAAAAAAGTTCCGCCGTGTTGGATAGAAAGCTGCTTTCCACCCCGTAGTCCGTGTAGGAATCGTTATTTCCTAAAGTAAACATGATGGGCAGGTTTCCGGCAGACGACCTCAGCTGATTAATAAAAAAGGCGATGGTCTTATCGGCAAAGGTTTCCATGGCAGCAACGTCCTGGCTTCCATAAAGCGTGTAAAACGTTTGCGAAAAATGATGCACCAGAATGTCGCCGGTAAAAATAACGAACGGACTGGCTGCCCGGTTCTGTCGAATACTTGCCAGGGCAAGCGCCAGCAAAGGATAGTTGGTATCACTCCCCCATGCCGAAGGGGCTGTGATCTTCGATGTCTTAAAAATACTCTCCCAATTGCTGACATCCGCGGCGACCAGAGCCGGGAAAAGAGACGGGTCATAAAAAGGATCGAAATGAACATCCGAGACGACCACCACGGGGAAGTTGTTGTTGATAATGCTGTTGCCGGTGTTTCCGCCTCCACATGCGGCAAGGACCGTCAGGATAAACATCAGGAGCAGCGGGCGTAGAACGGATATTCTTTTCATAGGCATAAGTAAAATCCTTATTCGGTTCTATTGCCTCGGCTGCCGAAAAACATTTGAATCACCTTATCTCTGCCGATAACGCGGATCAGTTCCCGCATGGCGCAGAAGATCAGGAAGAGCACCGCCAGCCACATCTGCAGCAGCCAGAAGTGGGGCCACACGACTTCCGCCCATAGATGCCGGTTTGCTTCCAGGAGGCCTTCATGCTTTCTCAGAAAGTGAACGATTTGATTCAGATAACTGACAATAAGCGCGGCCAGAAAATAAAGAAGGCTTTTCCATAAGGTATTATAGACCAGCGGCCGGTTGGGGAATCTGTTGACAAAGGGCAGCTTGTCAACCATCAGCACCACTTTGCCGGCAAGGATGGCGCCGACAACCGCCGCGCCAAAACCTGTCCAGGAGATTTGATACTCGCTCAGAATCATCCGTTTGGTGGTCAGGATAAGGACGAAGGCAAAGAAGAAATATATGGTTGGCGGAATAATTTCCAGAAAATCATTCTTGATGGTTTCTAACAGCTTCATGCGCGACCTTTCTTTCTGATGGGAAGTTTTTCCAGCCGGACGCTTTACTCAGCGAAAAAAGGTTCAACTTGCAGTCTCTCTCTGCTTGTTGAACCTTTTTCGATCATAACTTCCGGGTAACCTCTTGACGGACTTTACAGACCTTTGTCTTTGGTTATGGGAACAGGGTCTGCAGATGCGCCTTCATCGCCGGGCTCAATTGCTTGTAGAGCGTTGCATTGTAAGATGCATTGTATGGGACGGGATTGACGACTCCCGATAGATCCACATACTTGATGGTCGGGTCTGTGTTAGGATTGCCGGCCGGGAGGAGGAAACCGGCCTGCGGCCGGGTCGGATCCATCGTGGGGAGCCCGATGGGAAGAGCCGCACTGATCTGGGCCGCATTCGGATTATTTAATCTTAAATTATTCTGGACGATCTGATATGTCGCAATCGCGTATTTGCGCGAGGACGCAGCAGGCGTTCCCGCTTTAACCGCCGGGTCAACATTGATGGTCTTAATGGCTATGGTATAATCACTGTTGACGTAAATCTCAAATGTGCGGAACTGCTGCGGGAAATCACGCAACGAAGAGGTTTCCACCTGCCAGAAGCCTTTTTCAGGTTGTGCCGGATCGGGTGAAACGAAGGCCTTGACGGTATTAAGATGACGATGTCCGGCGATCCACATGAGCAGATTCGGAGTGTTTTGGAGGGTACCCACCAGATCTTCCAGGGTTACGGCATTCGGAAGAAGAGCTGGTGGCGTCGTTGTCCACCAGGGGGAAGGTGTATCCGTGGCTTTTCGGTCACTGAGCCACCATTCGGTCTCGTCGCCAATCTTAACCACGGCGATCGGGATGTGTGCCGCAATAATCATGAGTTGATTGGCAGCCTGACCCGCCGCAAGTTCCGCCTGAAGCCAGGCCCAACGGCCGGCGTCAAGATACCCGTGACCGTGAATGTCTTTTGAACCGTCGGCTTCCGACTGGGTATTATCGAGCACGATAACTTTGAGCGGGATATTCGACTTCGGCACAAAGCTATAGCAGGCAAAACCTGCCGGTGAGCCGGGCGCAACCAGGTTGAAACCGTGACCGGCCGGACTGGAGGTTGTTTTGAAATATTCGCTGATCCACTCGGTTCTCCGAAGCGAGCGACGATCCGGATCGGCAACAACTGTCGGGGGGATGGTTAAACCGGGGGCTCCGACTTTGCCGGCTTTGACAATGTTCCCTAAAGGCGTTGATCCATCGAGGACGCCTTGATAATAAAGCTGTCCCTTTTTCAGGTTATCCATATCGATCATAACCGGGAAGTTGGCGGTATCGGGAACTAATACATCCCCTATAGACCAGACATTGCCGCTGATGTATGAATCCCGGATGCCCAGCGACGGGTCGGCATCGACAGGGAACGAACCAATATAGAAGTGATCATGGTTGCCGAGAGTCTGATACCAGGGGATCGATTTGTTGAGTCCCGCGGCCTGGTAGGGCTTCTGATAGTCGATGGCGCCGGCTCCGAGAAAAGCGCCGGAACTGGGGATAATCGTCTTTCCATCAATAACGTCGATATACCACCGAAGTTCGTTGTACGACGTATTGTTGCAGGTATCGCCCAGGGAAATGCCGAAATCAAAGGCATTTTTCTTATGAAGGGCGTTTGCCGTCTGAATGGCGGCGTCGAGGACGTGGGTTGTATACATCATGACCGGTGAGTAGATAGACGTGTTTTGCCCGGCGTAGGTTGGATCCAATTGCTGGAGGTAAATCAACTGGTTGGGCGATTCCTTGTCCGTAATATGAATATCGGTTATGGTAAAGAAATTCAGCAGTTTTGCTTTGGGAGGAAGTGCCGGAGCAACGTAACCAGCCGGCATGATACCGGATGGCGCTGAATCGGCCCGCGTCTCCACCGGGAGCGGCGCTCCGAAGGTCCAGATGCCATAGCCCCAGGTATCATAGTGTGAAACCTGGGATAGTTTCGCGGTATCAGGTGTGAAGGCTACGGAAAATGAAAGCATTCTCTGATCTGTTGTTTGAACATCGGAATCAATCGGGTATCCCTGGATCAGAAGTTTGATATCTTCGCTTTTTGAGCATCCGGATAAAGAAAAGATCAGCACAACGATTAAGAAAACCAGCCACAACTTTTTCAATTCATGTGATTGCTTCATAAAATCACTCCTTTGTTGATATGATTACCTTGATATTAGTTTTAATTTTCTGGCTACACCGTTCCGGCTAAAGAGAATGTATAGCATTACAGGCAACTTACTGCCTTGGGGAACAGGGCATGTATTCAGGTGAGCACTGCTCTAACGGTGACCTGGTGGGCTTGCCATCAGTATTATCGACACCCGTTGCCAAAACTTGAGTACATTAGCTCTGTTTTTAGGGTGTGACCCAAAAAAGGTTTTGCCGAAATTCAATAAGGCAGGAGGTGCTTGCCATTACTTTTAAATTGACGACGCGGCTGTCTTTGTTTAAAGTGAACACGCGTAACAGGAAAAAATGGATTTTTTCAATTTAAGACCGTTACAAGAAATAAAGGATAAAAACCATGAGCACCCAACCGGCAAAAATTCCCACCACCATCAGCACAACAGAATTCATTATTAAGATCCTTCAAATTTTCCCCCGGCTTCCATCCATGATTTTCAACCTGATCAAAGGGCTCAAAAGCATCGGAAGCAACACCAACAACTCCTGGGGATTGGAACTGGAAAAAATCGCGAGGCAATACCCGGACAATCCGGCGGTGAAATCGCCGGACGGAACCCTGACCTATCGCCAGTTGAACGAAAGGGCCAACCGTTTCGCCCACTACTTTATCTCGAAAGGTGTCGGCCGGGGCGATGTTGTAGCGCTATGTTTTGAAAACCGACCCGATCTGCTTGCCGCGTACTGCGGCTGCGCCAAGGTGGGCGCCATCGCCTCGCTCATCAACACGAATCAGCGCGGCGAGTCGCTCGTCCACAGTTTCAATCTGAACAAAGGCAAAGTGGTCATCATCGGTGAGGAATGCTACGAGTTTTTCAGCGAGGCTCGCGCCGGAATCGATCTTTCCAAATCCACACTGGCCATGGTAAAGGATACGGGGCAACTCAAACCCGGGGACATCACCGACATCACCCACGAACTGGAAAGCAAGAGCACTGAAAATCCGTCTACCACACCGAATGTCACGCTGAAAGACACCGTGGCTTACGTGTACACGTCAGGAACAACCGGCGGACTGCCCAAAGCGGCGGTCATTATTAATAAGCGGGCCGTATCGGCCATGTTCTGGTTCGGACGATTTGTCATGCCCGTGAAGCCGTCGGACACCATTTATATTCCGCTTCCTTTTTTCCATACCAACGCGATCACCGTGGGTTGGCCCCCGGCGCTCTATAACGGAGCGGCGGTCGCCCTGCGCAGAAAATTCAGCGCCAGCAAATTCCTGGACGACGTCCGACAGTTTCAGGCGACCCATTTTATCTATGTGGGAGAAGTGTGCCGCTACCTGATGGCGATGCCTGCCCGGCCCGATGACCATGACACAACGCTGAAATACATCTGCGGCAACGGGCTTCGGCCGGATATCTGGATGCCTTTTAAAAACCGTTTTGGCATAAAGAAAATATACGAGTTTTACGGCGCCGCAGAAGGCGTTGGTGTTTTTACTAATTTTCTGAACATCGACTACAGCGTCGGCACCAGCGTAACGCCTTTTGCCATTGTGGCCTATGACACAGAAAACGACACCCCCGTGAGAAACGAACAGGGCTTTCTGAACAAAGTGGGCAGAGGTGAAACCGGGCTTTTAATCATGGAAATTTCAGAAAAAACACCCTTTCCCGGTTATTCCGATAAAAAGAAAACGGAAGAAAAAATATTCCGTAATGTTTTCAGCAAAGGCGATATGTGGTTCAATACCGGAGACATGCTCAGGAATATGGGCTACCGCCACGCGCAGTTTGCCGACCGGCTGGGTGACACTTTCCGCTGGAAAGGTGAAAACGTGGCCACGCAGGAAGTTGAAAAGGCCATTGACAGTTTTCCGGGCGTTTCATCATCCGCGGTGTACGGCATTACCATGCCGCACAGTGACGGCAAAGCGGGTATGGGAGCCATTGTCAAAGACGATAAGACGCCGCTGGATATCTCAAAGCTGGCCGGACATCTGAAAGCCAGCCTGCCGAAATACGCCGTGCCAATTTTTATACGTTTTGTGCCGGATTTTGAATGGACCGCCACGCATAAGATCAAGAAAACGAACCTTAAAACTCAGGGATACGACCTCTCGCAGGTCCAGGAGGGAATGTACGTGCTTTTGCCGGAAAGCGAAAAATATGAAATGTTGAACGATGAAATCTATCGCAACATCGCAGCCGGCAAATATAAGTTTTAGCCCCTGGCCGCTACGGCGTGCCGGGCGGCGTTCCTTAAATCATCAGTTTTCCAGAACAAGGCGGGGAATATTGTCGGGTCTTGACGGTAAGCCGATGATAGCGATGGATTCGGGGTAGAACAGCTTTTCCATGATGCTCTTCAGCATAAGCTTTCAGTAACGGGTTGATAAAATGATTCATCCTGCCGGCTGATGATGAGGAGGACCTTTAGACGAAAACCTCGACCTGGGTGGATCCTTTCCGGTAAGAATACTTCACCGTATAACCGAGCTCCCGGAGGAGCTGCTTCATAATATGGTTTGTCGAATCGACGAAGGATACGAAATGAAAAATACCCTGTTTCCTGCCAATCGTAAACAGGGTCGACAACAGGAATTTACCGAGGCCATAATGCTGCCAGTCGTCCCGGACCACAATGGCAAAGTCCGTAACCTTCTCTTCCGGATCATAACCATAACGGGCAACAGCAATAATAGAATCTTTCCCATCTTCCCGGATCACGGCGACCAGGGCAAAGTTACTTTTATAATTGATGTGCGTGAGTTGAAAAAGCAATTCTTCCGGAAGGGAATTAACGGGCCTCAAAAAACGCAGATAAAGAGAATCAGCGGAAAGCTTGTTCAATAAATCGACAAGCAGATATTCGTCGGTCTGCAGAATGGGTCTGACGAATACCTCTTTCCCATTTTTAAGCGTCAGCCGACTTTCGTATTCGGCGGGATAATCTTCATTGAAAATTGACGGCATCTTTATATCCTGAAAGCCAACAGACTGAAAGACTTCAGCCTTGCTTATGACAAATTCAGGGATGAAGATACCATGATTTCAACTTTGCTGTCGAGGTTGAAATCGCAGCGCCTGAAAATCCGGATCATGGCGTAATTTTCCGGAAGCGTTTCCACGCGGAGGGCTTTGCAGCCCTCCTTTCCGGCCAGCGCGATGCATGGTTCAGAATGCATGTCGCCACGGCTGTCTTTTAACAGCCATTATTGCCCGATCATTTGACCACGGACCTGGGAATCGGAATAACCGTTTTTCCGTAAACCGCGTTTGTTGCGGTGGCTGCTACCAGATAAATGGCGATGCAGCCGGTAAAGATGAGGAGATAGCCTACAATCGGCTTGCAGATGGCGGCGTTCGCCAACCCCAGATCAATCAGAGCGATCAGAAACAATGCCACATCAACGATGACGACCAGAATAAACAAGGCGGCATTCGATTTTGCATAGGCCGGGGTCATGGCAACAAGAAATCCTGTACCCGCCATCCATGTCCAGCCTTCGATGGTGGCCTCCGGTTTGAGACCATGGATGATCATCAGGAATTTCGCTATCGTACTCAAAGCCGCGGCAAACATGAAAAACCCGGAAAAGTATAAAAATACATTGCCTCCCGTTACATTATGATCTTTCAATTCGATGATTGCCGCAATCACCTGAATGACGCCTCCGCCAACCAGCCAGGCGGCCAGTAACGGAAGACCATTCACTCCGATTTTGCCGAGAAAAACGGCGCCAAAACCAAAAACCGCAACGGCGTACGCGCCTAAAGCAGCAGGACCCGGGGTGGCAAAACTATGTTGTTGTTCCATGGTATTTCTCCTTTTTGAAATGTCTTATCCAAGTCGTGGCCGAATCATTTGATCCCCGCCGGAATTCACTGTGAGAATGATTTAAAATGTCATTTTCGAAAATTGAAAATATGACGCGTCACTATCTATTTTTAAAACCATCAACTTTCCTTTTTTCCACAAATGCTTTCATTCCTTCCATTTGATCTTCTGTTGCAAAGCACTCACCAAATAATTTTTCTTCAATGATGATGGCTTTGTCCATATCGACCTGTAAGCCTTCATTGATTGCTTTTTTACATGCACGAACCGCTATCGGAGCATTTCGTGTAATTTTTAAAGCCATTTTCTTTGCCGCCGGCATAAGTTCTTCCGCAGGATATACCGCATTAACCAATCCGATTCTGTAAGCTTCATCAGCTTTAATGTTGGAAGCCGTATAAATCAGTTCTTTGGCTTTTCCGATTCCGACAATGCGCGCTAATCTTTGTGTTCCGCCAAATCCGGGTGGAATTCCAAGTCCGACTTCCGGTTGCCCGAAGACAGCGTTTTCAGAGCATAATCTGATATCGCAACTCATGGATAGTTCACAACCACCGCCCAACGCAAATCCATTGATTGCGGCAATGACGGGAATAGGAAAGGTTTCTAATTTTCTGAACACATCATTGCCTGCTTTTCCAAAGGCTTCGCCCTGGGCTTTTGTCAGTGTTGACATCTCAGCGATATCCGCACCCGCAACAAAAGATTTTTCTCCTGCGCCGGTAATGATTAAAGCTCTGACTGCGCTTAAATCGATTGCGTCCAACGTTTCATCCAATTCCCTGATGACCTGAGCATTAAGTGCGTTTAAAGCTTTTGGCCGATTGACGGTTATGACTCCAATGCCTTCATTCAGTTCATATTGAATTAATTCCATCATCTCATCTCCTTTGTCGAACAGGCTTTTCCAGCCGTATTTTTAAAATATAGGGAACGGTCCTTTTCTCTGTCGCCATAACCTAACCGACGGATGTCCAGGAAGTTACACGTGGTGACACGAGGTTATGCGTTCCTGGAAGACCGTTCCCTACAACGATTATTCAAACTGCTAAACCATCCGGGCCATGCTTCCTTTGCGCCGATCGAGGACTTTCATTGGCTCTGGGGAAGCATGACCCGGAATGGCGGATGCCGGATTTCATTACTTCATCCATCTTTTGGATGCACGATAGAAGATTCTCCCTTTTTAGTAAATTCGGTGAATACCGTATTTCTGATACTGGATATCCGTATTTCCCGGTAACACTGCTAAAGAAGGATTAGGGTTTCCCCGGGATGAAATGTACCGTTTCATTCTGGTGAATGGTCCTCTTCCATCAGTTTTGTGAGATTGCTTAAGGCGGTCTTGCTGTCGGCCGCGGTTTCCCCCAGCAGGTGGGCAATTTCATGCGTAACGCGCATCTGTTTGTTGATGACCTCCCTGGTCCTCGCCAGCATGGCCTCACGGATGGCATTGGATTTTTCCCGTTCCTTTTC
>CAYULE010000028.1:0-2837 GCA_964445385.1 uncultured Smithella sp. | reverse complement strand
TGGTCCTCGCCAGCATGGCCTCACGGATGGCATTGGATTTTTCCCGTTCCTTTTCCCGCTCCGTGATGTCCCGAAGAATGGCCACCATCAAGGGTTGTCCTTCGACCCGGCCGATGGTCTGTTCAACGATAATGTCGTCACTCATCCATCGTGCCTTGCCGACAATGTGATGGCCGGTGTCGCGAACATACTTGAAGTCATCCAGTTCAGAAGTCAGACAGGACAGATGCTGCCCATGAACGTCCGCCAACTTGCGTTTAAAGAGCTTTTCCGCCGAAGGAGATAAATCATGGATCGTCAGGTTATCGTCGATAATGATGATGGCGTTGGGCGCCGCATCCATGACGAACTGATGCAATGATTCCGAACGATGCCGCATATAGGGAATGCACATCGTCGGGTCGGCCATGCCGCGCAGGGTGGCAATGGCTTTTTCACGGCAGGTGGAATAGCCGCAGGCGCCGCAATTCAATTCATCAACAGAATGATATTTATTGACCTGACGCATGACGGCCTGAATCTTCTCTTCCTCAAATTCAGGTATCCGGATGCCCCTGTCTTTGAAGGTCCGCTCCATGGGCGGCCACATTTCTCTCGGGACAGGAACCGGTTGCCGGCAACGATTGAAGCCGTCCGTGTCCGGTCTGGATAGATTGATTTCTTCTTCCGCTTCCGTTGAGGCCAGACTATTTACACAACCGCCTCTGCAGGCCATAAGTTCCACCAGTTTTTTCTTCACACGGCCTGCCCGGATATCGCGCAGCACATCTTGACAGTCATCCAGTCCTGAGACTACAGCCATATCCTCATCCAGGGTAATCGGATTTAAAGCAGTCACACCGATCAGACCGCCTTTCAGGGGGAAAAGGCGTGCGCGATCAGCGGGCTGCGCCTCCGGAATATCCGCTGAGGGTCTGTCCTGGATACCCGCCGCAGTGAACCATTCGTGAAGGCCGCGGAAGGTCATGGCGGCATGAATGACGCCGGCAACCGGTTTGTGGTATATTTCCATTTTCTTGGCCAGACACGGACCGATAAAGACGATATAAGCATCGGATCCGTATTTCCTTGCCAGAAGGCGTCCGTGGGCAATCATGGGAGAAACCAGCGGCGCTAAATGGGGAATCAGATCGGGATGGTATTTTTCAATCAAATTGATAACGGCGGGACAGGCAGAAGTAATGACCGGCCACCGGTCCGGATGTTGATCTGCATATTCCTGATGAGCAATCCCGACGATGCCGGCGCCTATGCCTGTGTCTTCGGCCGCCTGAAATCCGAGATCCAGGAGGGCCTTCTCCATTTCGGCAAAGTTTTTCATGTGAAAATACGCGGGAGCCGAATGCGCGACCGACGCGATAAGTTTCCGGCCTTCATGCTTGGCCTTCAAAACATCTTCCATGGCACTGTGGATGCCTTTTGCCTTTTGCGGACACACGCGAATGCACATCCCGCAAATGATGCAGAGCTTCGGGACAACCTGCGCCTGTCCGTTTTTAAACCGAATGGCCTTGACGCTGCAATTGCGCACGCAGCGATAGCAATCACGGCAATCGGCAGGATTCGTTTCGATATAGGGGATGCTCATGGTAATGCCTCATTATCAAAAACGTTGTGTTTCAGTCCCTGAAGGTAATCTTCAATTCCCAAAGTCCGGCAATGTTTTTCTTCTCCAGATCAAACCCGCCCTTATTAAAGACGTGCAGCATCGGATGATTTTCGGCCAGAACCTCCGCCGTCACGCCCAAAAGACCATGGCGCTTGGCGAGGTATGTCAGATAGGCTAAAAGTTCCGACCCGATTCCTTGATTGTTATGCGTATCTTTGACGGCAAAGGCGACTTCCGCCGTATGGGTGGATCCGTTAATATAGTATCTGCCGACACCGACGATTTCCTCGTTTTCCCCTTTTGGAACGACTGCGAGTATGGCCATTTCGGTCGTGTAATCAATGATCACGAGCGACTGCAGTACCTCATGCGGGACGTCTTTTCTGGTGGACATGAAGCGGCGGTAGAGGCTCTGCTCCGACAGAGAATAGATAAAATCTTTCAACCGGGGCTCATCGCTGATTTTGATGGGCCGGAAAAAGATATTCAGGCCGGTCTTTGTTGTTTTATGAGACTCCAGATGCTCCGGGTATTCCCCCCGCGTGCCGGGAATGAAGTGTTGATCGCGATAGACAATGTTTCGTTTCTTTGCTTCTTCAATCAGCATCGGCCTGAATTTGGGATGGGCGATGGCAATGAGCTCCATCGCCCGCTCGCGGACATTCTTGCCATGAAGATAAGCAATGCCATATTCCGTTACAACATAATGTACATCCCCGCGGGTTAACGTAACGCCGGCGCCTTCCCGCAAGGATGGAACGATCCGGGAAGCGACATCGCAGGCGGCCGTGGATTGCATGGCCAGAATGGCCCTGCCGCCTTTGGAGAAAACCGCCCCGCGCATGAAGTCCGCCTGCCCTCCCACGCCGCTGTGAAAAATACTGCCAATGGATTCCGCCGTCGCCTGTCCCGTCAGATCGATCTCCAGGGCGCTGTTAATGGCTACCATATGGTCCTGCTGGGCAATGATCATCGGATTGTTGGTGTAGTCAATCGTCCTGAAATCAAATGCCGGATTGTCATGAAGATATTCGTAGGTTGCCTGATGCCCCATGCAAAAGGTTGTCACCGTTTTTCCCGGATTCACGGTTTTTCTCGTATTGTCAATGACGCCTTTCTTCATGAGATCAACAATGCCATCCGTGATCAGTTCGGTGTGAACGCCCAGATGCTTTTTACCACAGAGATTTTGCAAGACGGCATTGGGGATGCGTCCGTAACCGACCTG
>CAYULE010000027.1:0-20155 GCA_964445385.1 uncultured Smithella sp. | reverse complement strand
AGCAATGCGTGAAAAAGTATCCATCCTGGCAAAGGATATTGAATAATGACTGAAAGAAAATATACAGTAGTAAAAGAAAGACATTTAACCGAATCTTCCAACACAAGTCCGAAAAAAGTATTGATTGATGATCAAGCTGTTTTATGTATGCTTATTGGCGGCCCATACACGCAAAGAGGTGAATCCCATCCATATGGACATGTTGCTTTACGCATTATTACTGGGAATCAGGATATCACCTATGATTATGGAAGGTATGGCCTTAAATGGGGCGTTGGCAATTCAGAAGGCGAAGGTATGCTAAACATTTGGACAAACTTTGGTCAATACATAGCTAACGAAAACAGTTATGGCAGATCGACAAAAGGATACTATTTCCGCATTAGAAAAAATAGCGCTGACCAGATTACAACACATTTTAATAACAAAATTAAAGGTAAGAAACCAATAGCTAAAAAATTTAGAAAACTATATCGCATTGAAGATTATCATGCACTTAGAACAAACTGTACAACAATGAGCATAGATAGTGCATTAATAGCCTTGCCGTTCCTTATGAACGGATCGGATAAATATATTGAAGGAAACGGTTTGGGCGCAGCAGAAAAGTTGGCAGCAAAAGCGGCTGGATGGCCAAAGCATATCTTCATGCCCAAGGACTTGGATAATTTTCTCAGCAGTTTAAGCGGCAAAAACGCTCCTTATAAAACAACAACACATGGGAGAGGTGCTGAATGAAAGCCGTTAAAATGATAATCATCTTCGTATTGATAGGCTTAATTATTGGCACATTTCTTATAACAAGGAGGTATTCAACAATGTCAGACAAAACATTTTATACTCTTAAGACCCCTATTCAGTTTGGTAGCTATGATGAAAATAATTACTTCTTATTGCCACCTGGCACAACCCTTTACTATGACCAATCCTACCCTGAAGGATTCAGTACTCTTCATATTTACATTGATGTAAAAGGCGAAAAGCTGCTGTTGGAAAATATTCCCCGACCAGATCTCATTGCACCTGTATGGGCCGATATGATACGCAGTGATGAATATCTTTTACCATTGCTGGATAGTTATCCTCTGACAAAAGACGATCTTTTAAGTATCCTCAAAGAAAACCCGCCGGACAGAAAGGATGCCGAAGTCATCATCAATCACTTGGCTAAATACATCAAAGATATTGAAAAGAAGACTGAGAAGGTTGAGAGATGACAAAAAGAATCAATCTTGTCATAGTTATTTTGTTCATTACTTTATTAATCACCTTGGCATGGGGGTACCAAAATATGTTTCACAAAAAAATCCACAAAGTAAAACAACCGTTCCGCATTGCCGCGCTGACTGGTAACCATTACTATTTGTTTCCACCACCTGAAGCGATGCTTTATTTTGATAAGACACTACCAGACGGAACAGATCGCTATTATGCATATATCGACATAAAGGGGTTACCTGATGATTTTCAAGAACTGCATGGTACACTCGATGTTAAGTCGTTGACGGCCTACCCTATCGCAAATACGGATATTTCAAAGATGCACGATGGTTATCCTGTAAATGAAGAAGAGTTATTGAAAATTCTCAACACTAAACGCCTGACAAAGGCGGAAGCGCAAGAAGTCATAGACTATCTACAGCAATATTTAAAAACGATCAAATAGCCACAGATAATTAATGCGAATCAAAGCTTAAACCTGGAGGGCTGGGAAGCTGGTTTGAAGAAGTTAATCGCCTTGACTTTCATACTTTTCCAGCTTCTTGCGCAGTGTTTTTCGGGTAATACCGAGGCGCCGCGCGGCTTCACTCTTATTACCGCCACAGTTGGCAAGTGACTCCAGGATGCTTCTTTTTTCGACTTCTTCGAGCGGCAGGTTGCCTGAAGGGCCCGCCGGTTGAGTTGCGGCGCCGCTTCCATTCTTACGGTCTGCATCGTCATCATCCGCCATGAGGAGCGTCAGATCACTTTCGTCAAGATAATTGTTTCGCGACAGCACCACGGCGCGCTCAATGGCATTCATCAACTCCCGGACGTTGCCCGGCCAGGGATATTCCACAAGCTTCTGCATGCCCTGCGGTGTAAACTCCGTCACATTTTTAGAATTCTTTGCGGCAAATCCTCTCAGAAACTGTTGCGCCAGAAGCGGGATGTCTTCCTTCCTTTCCCGAAGTGGCGGCAAAGCAAGCGCCACCACATTAAGCCGGTAGAAAAGATCTTCGCGGAATCGGCCCTGCTGAATTTCCTTTCTTAAATCCTTGTTGGAGGCGGCAATGACGCGGACATCCACTTTGAGCACCTCCGATCCACCCACACGGGTCAGCTCCCGTTCCTGCAAAACCCGTAGAAGTTTGACCTGCATCGCCGGCGACATCTCACTGACTTCATCGAGAAAAATACTGCCCCCGTCGGCCTGAAGAAACTTCCCTTCCCGCCTGCGGTCTGCCCCGGTGAACGCCCCTTTTTCATGGCCGAACAATTCCGATTCCAGCAACGTCTCGGTAAGCGCCGCGCAGTTGATTTTTATAAAGGGCGCCTGCTTGCGATTACTGTTGGCATGAATGGCGTTGGCGATCATTTCCTTGCCGGTGCCCGAATCTCCGGTAATCAAAATGGTTGCCTCCGTCGGGGCCACCTGCTCCACAATCTCCAGGAGCCTGACCATGGAGGCACTTTGACCGATCATGTTTTGCCGGTCAAATTTTTCGCCCAGTCTTTCTTTGAGATATTCATTTTCTTTTTTCAGCAGACTGTGCTCGGTTGCGCGTTTAATAACGATTTGCAGTTCATCAAAATCCAGCGGCTTGGTCAAATAATCGTAAGCGCCTTTTTTCAGGGCGCTGACGGCTGTTTCCACCGACGCGTAGGCCGTCATGATGATCACCGGGATGGCTGTATTGATCTTCTTGATTTGTTCCATGGCTTCAATTCCCGAAACGTTCATCATGCGAATATCCATGAGGATCAAATCAAAGGACCGTCTGCGGACTTCTTCAATGGCAACGCCGCCGTCATCCGCCTCAGCGATCTGATACCCCCAGCCGCCCAGCAGTTTTTTCAGCATCATGCGATGGGCCGGATCGTCATCCACAATTAAGATTGTAAGTCCTTTTTTCATGATTCCACCTTCTCCTTTGCCGATAATAAAAAGCGTAGCGTGATTTTTGTTCCGGATCCCGTTTTGCTGTCTATTTGAACCATCCCGCCATGCGCATCCATAATTTTTTGCACGACGGCCAGCCCCAACCCGGTACCCGCCGGTTTGGATGTGAAGTAAGGATCATAAATCCGCGGCAGGTCTTCTTCTTTGATGCCCGCACCGGTATCAGAAATCGTCACTTCCATAAATTCTTTTTGTATCCCCAGTTGGACGGATAAGCGGCCGCCATCAGGCATGGCCGACAAGGCGTTCAAGAATACGTTGAGCAGCACCTGCTTTATTTTATCCGGGTCAATATCCACCCGCGGCAAATCCTCATCCGCCTGGATGTCCATATCAACGGCATTCTTCCGCGCCTCGGCATCCACCACTCTGATCGTATGCCGCACTAAATCCGCCAGGTTTGTTTGTTCTTTTTTTAATGCCAACGGCCGCGCAAATTCAATGAGCTGGCTGATGACGCGATTGAGTCTTTCAGTCTCCGCAATCATAACATCCGCCGTCTCTTCGTCTTCTCGATTACCAGACAGCCTTTGCCTGAAATAAACGGCAAAGCCTTTGATGGAACTGAGCGGATTTCTTATTTCATGCGCCACACCGGCGGCAAGCGATCCGATGGCGTTCAAATGACGGCTGCGGGCAACTTCCTTCTCTAGAAGCCTGATTGACGTCACATTCCGTGCCAGCAGGATTTTTCCTTCGGGAACGTCTTCGACGGCAAACGCCGCCGCAACAACTTCCCACATCTGATCGCCGTCTTTTTCAGAGGAAACGGCAATGTCCTCTTCGACCAAACCGGCTTGTTCATCAATTCTGCCCAACAATTGTAAAAACGCCTCGGGCAGCAAATCACGGGCTGACTGTCCTACAGCATCACTGCCGGAACCGGTGAACAGCCCATGAGCCTGCTCATTGCAGGCAACAATGCTCCCGTGTCGGTCCACTGCCAGAAGTCCGATAGGCATGTGTCTGACCAGCGCATCGGAAAAAACAGTCATACGGGAGAGAGAGGCGCGTGTCAGACGATACGCCTGCACCAGAAAAAGGGACACAATGGCAAGAGATCCAATTAACACAAGAATCAGTGCGATCATTACCGTCCGAAACATATCTTCACGCGACGCTTTTTCAATTTTGTCCATGTTGAAACCGACAAAAACAATCAAAGGGTAGCGATCTCCCTTGACGCCGCCCTCGCGCCGTGGGGAAAGCCCCCGGTATACTTCAAACGTGCCGGCCCCATCAGGATTAGATGTCTGCCTCCACCGAACTTCCTGACTTCCGGCAATTTTTTTCATATCAAGATCCAACCCGTAGGGCCTGCCTAGCATGGAAGGGTCGCTGTCCGCCAGAATTTGTCCCCCAATGTCCGTCACGATTAAGTAATCAATATCCGGTTGCTGGGCAGTTTCCATGAGCAGCTTCTGAAGATAAAAGACATCCTCATCGCGATCTGTCCGGTCGCGCAGCCCGGCCTCAAAAGACCGGATCAGCGTCGAGCCTTTTTCGACAAAAAGGGTTACCGCCTGATCTTTTCTTAACTGAAACTGCATGAACATCATCATGCCTAGAATGACGGCTAAAACAGCAATCGCGCTTACCGCAACCCAGACGGAAATGTCGAAACGATTTTTTTTCATCTTTTCTCCACACATGCTCCATGCTCTGTATCGTTCTGGATACGGTTGGGCCATTTGGATACCCAAATTGGATACCTATTATCCATGTAACAGGAGCAAAAGGCAAATACTATTCATGCTTGCGCTTACCTTATTCCATGAATACAATAACTTATGCTCAATGGCACAGGCCTTGCTCATAAAGCAAGTAACTGATCAGCAAAAAACATACAAGAAGGAGACATACCATGAAAAAATTAGCTTTAACATTAACAGCCGTTGCATTGGGCTTGCTTTTAACAACTCAGGCGTTTGCCTGGGGTCCCGGTTACGGTAAGGGAAGAGGATATGGACCGTGCCGGGAAGCAGGTCTGGAAAGTCTGAAATTAACCGATGCTCAAAAGGCAAAAATCGAAGCGTTGCAAGATGCGAACTATAAGGCAACAAAACCCCTGCGGGAAAAGATCTTTGATAAATCAGTCCAATTACGCAGACTTTGGCTTCAGACCAATCCTGAAAAGAGTAAAATTACGGCGGCTCAGAAAGAATTAAGGATGCTGCGTGACGAAATGGAAGATAAAGTAACGACACTGAAATTTGAAATCCACAAAGTTTTGACACCGGAACAAAACGAAAAACTGTCTAACTCGGGCTGTGGCAGAGGACCCGGCTTCGGACCGCGCGGCGGAATGAGAGGCCATGGTGAATTCGGACCGGGACGAGGGCCCGGATTAGGAATGGGCATGTGTCAATAGCCAATGCACACATTCCTCCTTGGAAAGGGGAGCATCTGCTCCCCTTTTTTTATCCAGAAGAAAAAATATTTTGACAACGTTCAAGTTTTGCATTAATGGTACCGATTAAATGAGTAAGTTTTTTTGAAGGATAAATGAAATGTTCAGTTTTATGGCAACCATGATGACGGCCAGCGCGCTTCTAACCCTGCTTCTGGGCCTCGCCCTGTTGCGCCTGTTACTTAAGGCCGCATGCCCGTCGTCTTTAGGTCGTCACTGAACTCGCAAAATAACTGATTACCTAAAAAAGCCGTGGGCAGAAAAACCCACGGCTTTTTTTATAAGTTTGACAAAATAATTTTGAGATATATTGGAAAGGAGTCCCCTATGAAGAAGGATAAAAATCATGTTTATATTTTTGATACAACACTGAGAGACGGCGAACAGTCGCCCGGTTCCAGCATGAACACGGAAGAAAAGCTGATTCTGGCCAGACAACTCGAAAAACTCGGCGTTGATATCATCGAGGCGGGATTTCCCATCGCGTCCGAAGGGGATTTTGACGCGGTCCGGCAAATCGCCCGCGAAATCAGGAAATCACAGGTGGCGGGACTGGCGCGTGCCAACAAACAGGATATTGACCGTGCCTGGCAGGCTATCAAACACGCGGCCCAACCCCGTATCCACACCTTTATCTCTTCATCGGATATTCATCTGAAATACCAGCTTAAGAAGAGCCGCGAACAAGTGCTCAAAGAAGCCATCGCCGCCGTCAAACTGGCGCGTTCCTACACGGACAACGTGGAGTTTTCACCCATGGACGCCACCCGTTCGGATAAGGATTATCTCGTGGAAATGGTTTCGGCCGTCATTGACGCCGGCGCCGTTACCGTCAATATTCCCGATACGGTCGGTTACACCATCCCCGAGGAGTTCGGTAATCTGATTGCTTATCTGTTCGCCAATGTGAAAAACATGGGCAATACCATTATCTCTGTTCATTGCCATAACGATCTGGGATTGGCTGTCGCCAATTCACTTGCCGCGATTCGTAACGGTGCAAGGCAGGTGGAATGCACAATCAACGGCATCGGAGAGCGCGCCGGCAATACCGCAATGGAAGAAATCGTCATGGCACTGGCGACGCGCAAGGATATGTATGGTCTATACACCAGGATCAAGACCGATCAGATTTACAAATCGTCGCGCCTGCTGACACAAATCACCGGCGTCGCAGTGCAG
Source organism: uncultured Smithella sp. (assembly GCA_964445385.1). GTDB lineage: Bacteria > Desulfobacterota > Syntrophia > Syntrophales > Smithellaceae > UBA8904. Next base: position 13,400 of record CAYULE010000027.1, on the reverse strand, counting down.
CCGAATAAAGCCATCGTCGGCGCCAACGCCTTCGCTCACGAATCGGGGATTCATCAGGACGGCCTGATCAAGGAAAAAATCACATATGAGATTATGACCCCCCAATCCGTCGGCATCAGCGATACCCATATCGTTCTCGGCAAACACTCCGGACGTGCCGCTATTGCGCAGCATTTGAAAAAAATGGGTTACACCTTGAATGAGGAACAGCTGAATAGAGTGGCGGCAAAGGTCAAAGACCTGGCCGATGTGAAGAAAGACATCTATGATGAAGATTTGCAGGCCATCTTGTATGAAGAGTTTTACCGGGGCGAAGACAAATATAATCTGGTGTATTTAAACGTGGTCAGCGGTAATGTCGCGATTCCTACAGCCACCATGGAAATGCAGGTGGAAAAAGAAGTGGTGCGCGATGCCGGTTTCGGCAATGGCCCGGTGGACGCAACGTTTGCGGCTATCCGGAATATTACCAAAACCAATTATCCGCTTTTGAAATACGTCGTCAACGCGATTACCGGCGGCGCGGACGCACAGGGCGAAGTAACCGTCCAACTCAAGTTTAACGATCATTCTGTTATCGGGCGGGGCGCGCATCCCGATGTCATCGTCGCCTCGGCCAAGGCCTACATTAACGCACTCAATCGGTTGGAATTTTTGAAACACAATGAAAAGAAGGTTAAAGTTGAATTAAGCTGAAAAATAGGGTAAAGACAGCTTCTCATTTAAACATATTTTAAGCAGCATTTTTGTCAGTCAAGGAGTCAATAACGTGGGAAATACGATAACGGAAAAAATTTTAATGGCGCATACGAGGCTTGCGGAAATAGCACCCGGCCAGTTGATTAACGCCAAAGTGGATATTGCCCTGGGTAATGATATTACGGCGCCGATTGCCATCAAGGAATTCAGAGCGGCCGGTGGAAAAAAGGTTTTTGATAAGGATAAAGTGGCGCTGGTCCTGGACCATTTCACGCCGAACAAAGACATCAGTTCCGCTCAGCAGTGCAAAACGGTGCGCGAATTTGCCATGGAGTTCGGCGTCACGCATTTCTATGAAGGCGGACAGGTGGGCGTGGAGCACGCGCTCCTGCCGGAAAAAGGCATCGTGCTCCCCGGCGATCTGGTAATCGGCGCGGACAGTCACACTTGCACCTACGGCGCTTTAGGCGCTTTTGCCACAGGCGTAGGCAGTACAGATCTCGCCGCGGCCATGCTCACGGGCGAACTTTGGTTCAAGGTGCCTTCCTCGATTAAATTCATCATTTACGGCAAACTGCCCAAGTGGGTTTCCGGAAAAGACTTAATTCTGAACATCATCGGACGCATCGGCGTGGACGGGGCGCTCTACCAGGCCATGGAATTCACAGGCGAGACCATCAACGCCCTGCCCATGGCGGACCGCCTGTCCATGGCGAATATGGCCATCGAAGCCGGCGCCAAAAACGGCATCTTTCCGCCGGACGCGATCACCGAAGAATATGTGAAACCGCGTGCTAAAAGACCCTACAAGTTTTACGCATCCGATGCTGACGCGGTTTATTCGCAAATCATTGAAATAGACGCGAGCAAGCTGGAACCTCAGGTGGCCTTTCCGCATCTGCCTTCCAATGTGAAAGGGATCAGCAAGGCGGGCCAGGTGAAGATTGATCAATCCCTGATCGGGAGCTGCACCAACGGCCGGATTGAAGATTTACGCATTGCCGCGCAGATCCTGAAAAGCCGCAAAGCCGCACCGGGTGTCCGGTTAATCGTGGTTCCGGCAACGCCTTTCATATACAAGCAGGCCATGCAGGAAGGATTGCTCGAAATTTTCATGGATGCAGACGCAGTGATTAGTCCGCCGTCGTGCGGCGCCTGTCTGGGAGGACATCTGGGAATCCTGGCTGAGGGTGAGAGGTCGGTGGCCACCACCAACCGCAATTTTGTAGGACGCATGGGACATCCCAAAAGCGAAGTCTATCTCGCCAGCCCCGCTGTAGCGGCAGCATCCGCCGTGCTGGGCAGAATCGCGTCACCGGAAGAATTATAAACAATATATAAGGATTATCTGAAAATGAGATTTAAAGGAAAAATCTGGAAATTTGGAGACAACATCGATACTGACGCGATCATTCCCGCGCGCTACCTCAACACGTCCGATCCGCAGGAACTGGCCAAACACTGCATGGAAGATGCGGATCCTGCGTTCATGACTAAAATGGCGGCAGGCGACATCATCGTCGGCGGTGAAAACTTCGGCTGCGGTTCCTCCAGGGAACACGCGCCCATCGCTATCAAGGCCGCAGGTATTTCGTGCGTCGTGGCCAAAAGTTTCGCGCGCATTTTCTACCGCAACGCCTTTAACATGGGTCTGCCGATTTTCGAATCGGCACAACTGGCCGACGTGATCGCCGAAGGAAAAGAAATCACCATTGACAGCGCTGAGGGAACCATTTCCGTGGCAGGCTCGGATCAAAACTTTACGATCAGTCCAATACCGCCCTTTATGGAACAGCTTATCGCTGACGGCGGCCTGATGAAACATATCGCCAAGAAATGAGGGAAGCATGACCAGTAAAGCATTCAAGATCGCTGTTTTCGCCGGAGACGGCGTCGGGCCGGAAATTATGAAAGAAGCCTTAAAGGTTTTAAGAGTCATCTCCGATAAGTATCATATCCATGTCGAACTGACGGAAGGGCACATCGGTGGATGCGCTTATGATTTATTCGGAACCCCCTTTCCTGATTCGAGTTTGAACCTTGCAATGCAAAGCGATGCGGTATTACTGGGTGCCGTGGGAGGCCCCAAGTGGGAAACCCTGGATTACGGTGTCCGGCCGGAAAGGGCGCTTCTGGGGTTAAGAGAAAAATTAGGGCTCTTCGCCAATCTGCGGCCGGTAGTTGTATTTGACGAGTTGCTGGACGCCTCGCCTTTGAAAAAAGAAGTGGTGCAGGGCATTGATATTATGATTTTGCGGGAGTTAACCGGCGATTTGTATTTCGGCCGGCCGCGGGGTGTGACCATCGGGGAAGATGGAAAGCGTACCGGCGTCAATACCATGATCTACACAGAGGAAGAAATCCACCGTATTGCCGTTAAAGCTTTTGAACTGGCCCGGGGACGAAAGAAAAATCTTCTGTCGGTGGACAAAGCCAACGTTCTGGAAACCACGGAATTGTGGCGCTCGGTCGTTACGGAAGTGGGGCGGGATTATCCCGATGTAACCCTCAAGCACATGTATGTCGACAACTGCGCCATGCAGCTCATCCGCAATCCGTCGCAGTTTGACGTGATTGTGACAACCAATTTGTTCGGCGACATCTTAAGCGATGAAGCCGCGATGCTGACCGGCTCCATCGGCATGCTGCCGTCGGCAAGCCTGGGATTAAATAAAGCGCTGTATGAACCGATTCACGGTTCCGCGCCGGATATCGCGGGAAAAAATATCGCTAACCCGCTGGCGACAATTTTATCGGTGGCCATGATGCTGCGGTATTCTCTCAATTTGCCGCAAGCGGCGGCTTTGATTGAAAAAGCTGTGGCGGACGTTTTAAAAGATCGTTTCCGCACACAGGATATTTTTTCGGCGGGATGCAGGCTTGCGGGTACGGACGAAATGGGCAATGCCGTCGTCCGGAAACTTGAAACCCTGCTTCAATAAAAACAGCAAGGAAGGAGTAACACCGTCTTGAAAGGGAAAATTCTGATTGTTGACGACGAGGCATCGGTGCGCGAATTATTCTCCGGTGTCTTTACCGATGAAGACTATGAAGTGATTGCCGCTGAAGATGGCAGTCAGGCCTTGGAAATTCTCAAGAAGGACAATATCGATGTTATTTTCCTCGACTTAAAACTCTTCGGCATGAATGGAATCGACCTGTGTCGACAGATTCGGGAAACCAAGCCCGTATCGATGATCTTTGCCATCACCGGTTGGGCGCCTCTTTTTGAAATCGAGGAATGCCGGGAGGCCGGGTTTGACGACTATTTTGAAAAACCACTGGACATGGATATGCTGCTGGACATTGTAACGGATGCCTTCAAAAAGCTGAAACGATGGAAAAGGCGCTACAATAATATCCCAAAATAAAAATCATACGGACAGGACCGCCCGGACATGACCGATTCCGTCATCCTACTGGAAAAGATAATGATCGATCCACCCGCGGCGCAAATCTATTCGCGGCTCGGTTTTAAGAAAAAAGTTACGGCGCTTTCTTCTTCCCATCAAAAAGAAACAAATCGCCATATTGAAGAAGCAGCCTCGATCATCAACCTGCAAGGTTCCTTCCTGCGTCTTCCCATCAGTAAAAACGACGGGCAAAGGATTACACTCGCCGGACAAATCATCTTCAACAGCACGAAACTTTCCATTTTTCTTCGCGACTGCCGTGAAGCGATCCTCCTGGGAGCTACCGCGGGCAGTCCCGTCATGGAAGCGATCCGGCAGAAAACCGCACTGGGGGATCTCACGGCGGCAGTCGTTTACGACGCCACGGCCAGCGAGATGACCGATGCAGCCCTTGATTGGATCATAGCTTATATCAACCGGCAACTGCGTCGTGAAAGCAAGCATATCCTGCCGCGTCGCTTTTCGGCAGGCTACGCGGACTTTGCACTGGAGAATCAAAAAGCAATTTATGAAAACCTGCAAATGACAAAAATCGGCGTGACCCTCACGCCCAGTTTCTTACTGGTACCGGAAAAATCCGTCACAGCGATCAGCGGAATTGTGTAATCATCCTTCTCATGAATGACTTCCGCACATCGTGTCTACCGGCATTCATTATCATGGATTGTCCCCTTGCGTTTGCGTGCTTTTTTATCCTGACGCTGATTGATTCTTTTCGTATACTCATTGATAAATTCCTTGGATGACAAATATTTATCGGCAAAAGAAACAATATAGGATTCTTTGTATCTCGGCGGCACAAGGGTCAAAGGCCACATGTGTTTTTTTATAATATCCTCTTCAATCTCATTAATCGAAAAATGTTTTTTTGCATTGACCACGGCTATCGTCGGATGCGCGAGACCGTGGAATTTCTCACGGGGCAGATCCGGCACGTCGTGATTGCGCCAGTCATACAGAAAGAAATCATGCAACAGCGCGCCCCTGGCCGCCGAGCGGTAATCCAATTTCAAATATTTACATATCCGGTAGGAGAAATAGGCCACTTCGTGAACATGGGCGTAAATGGAAGAATTATGATGAAAATAATCTTTGAGTTTTAAAAATTCTTCATGATGGAGGATATCCTGCACGGTTTCATAGTATTCATTTTCAAACGGGGTCCGGCCGGCCATTTCCAGAATAATTTTTTCCTGGATGGGCTTTAAAAAAGAATTAAGCCTGGTTCTGATTTTCTTGTTGATGTTTTGATTAATATATTTATTCAGATTGGGAAATGCTTCACGTAAACGTTGAAATGATTTTAAATTGTCTTCAATCTCGGTATTGCTTAAGTTGAAATATTCGTCATAAAGGTAAGTCACGCCTCTCTGGAAAGCGGCAAGGGACATCACGGAAAAAGTATAGTCTATCCAGAAATAAATCATGAAAGCGATTGCCGCCGTTTTGGCATAAACTTCATCCAACAGCGCCACCCGTTGAAGTACTTCCGGATGAAGAAAGGTCACGCCGAGCATCGCCAGCAGTGTCCAAATGATTGAAAAGTGCAGGCACACATGGCCATGAAGGTTGAATCGGTTTTCCGAATAGTCCCAGAGCGTCATTTTGAAAATTTTTTCAGAAAGAAATCCGATCATGTATTCCATGAAAGTAATGACCAGCCCGAAAATGATAAAACGCGGCACAATATGCCAGCTCTGAAAAGTGTACTGCAGGATAATGATCGCAAAAGCGCCCAGACCGTAGATGGGGATAAACGGGCCAAAAAGGAATCCCGCATTGACAAATTTCCGCTGGGTGATGGACCGGTAAATCACCTCTATCACCCAGCCGATAAAGCAATATATTGCGAAAATTAAGATGTAGTAGAAGAAGCTCAGTTTTTCATCCAATATGATATTCTGCACAAAGATCCTCTAAAATTAAGATTTATTCGGGGGCAGCCCACGCAATATGATTGCGATTAATGATGACCACTTTACCGGTGGTACCCGGCATGGATGCTTCATAGACGATTAAGAAAGGATCCGCATCCTTGGAATTGAGAAAGTCCGACAGACGATTATATTTGCCGATATTAAGTAATCCTTTGATCGTTGTGCCATCCGCAAGACGAACGGCCACTTTGGCTTTATTAAACATTTCCGTCATATCATCCCTCCCCTGTTTTGTGTAATCGAAATGCGCTGTTTTCAGATATTGCCTTCTTCAATCTATTGCAATATATAAAACGTTACCCGGATATACAAACTGCCAATAATTTATGTGGAAACGTTTTGTGATGTTACACGATCGGATTATTTTTGTGAAGTGTTTTTGCGCAGACAGCTGGAGAAATTTGTATATTTCTCCGGCTGGTTCGTTTCACCCAACTTTCTTGATTCATTGACATTAAAATCATCTGCTGCTAGCTTCTATAAAGGTGGAGGTATCGTTATGGAAAAAATAAAGATCGGCATCAGTTCCTGCCTTTTGGGTAATCCCGTCCGGTATGACGGCGGTCACAAGCTAGATCGTTTTCTCCGCGATACATTGGGACAATATGTGGACTATGTGCCGGTCTGTCCGGAAGCCGAGTGCGGCATGGGAATTCCCAGAGAGGCCATGCGGTTGGAAGGGAAGGCCGATGCTCCGCGCCTGGTCACCCGCAGCACCAGGGAGGATAAAACGGAAATGATGGTCCGCTGGGCAAACAAGAAAGTGGCCGAGCTTGCTGCCGAAAATCTTTGCGGTTTTATTTTCAAAAGTGATTCACCCTCCAGCGGCATGGAAAGAGTAAAAGTCTATGACGAAAAAGGTATGCCCGCCAAGACCGGCGTCGGACTATTCGCCCGGATTTTCATGGAATACTTTCCACGACTGCCGGTAGAAGAAGAAGGCCGGCTCCACGACACAGGCCTTCGTGAAAATTTCATTGAAAGAATTTTCACCCTCAAACGGTGGCGTGAAATCCGGAATATAAAATCCAGCCGGGGCGCCCTGGTAGATTTTCATGCCCGCCACAAATTGTTGCTTTTATCGCACAGCACAAAGCTCTATCAGACGATGGGAAAGCTGGTCGCCGCGCAGAAAAACCTCGGTATACAAGATCTTTTTTCACAATATGAGACGCTTCTGATGGAAACGTTATCTTTAAAAGCCACACCGAAAAAAAATGTCAATGTGCTCCAGCATATGATGGGATATTTCAAGGAACAGTTATCCGCCAGCGAAAAAAAAGAATTGCTGGAAATTATCGATGCCTATCAGAAGGGCTTTCTTCCACTGATTGTTCCCCTGACCCTGCTTAGCCATTATGTACGGAAATATGATCAACCTTATCTCCGGGAACAGATTTATCTGAATCCGCATCCGCTGGAGTTGCAACTGCGGAACCATGTGTGAAATGCAGGGAACCGTCGCGACCGTTCCCTGCAGGCCCCAATAGGCTCTGAGATATATGGAGAAATTACGCAAGTCATCATTGCAAGCAGGTACCCAATACACAATAATGAAACATTAAATACCAGAAAGTGTGGAGTTGGAAATTGTATCGCAATAAGACCATTACGGTTTGTTTCCCCTGCCGCAATGAAGGAAATCATCTTAAGACTATCTTGTCAAAAGTACCCGAATTTATTGATGAGGTCATTGTCATCAGCAATAACTCAACGGACAATACTGTTGATGAGGCAAATCAACTGGGCGTAAGAGTGCTCGAAGACAATCGAACCATTAAGGGTATCGGTTACGGGTTTGCACATATAACGGGTATCCATGCCGCGTCCAGCGACATCATCGTTGGCGCCGATGGAGATGGCACTTACCCGGTCGAACAACTCGCAGAAATTATTGATAATTTCATAGATAACGAACTGAATTTCATGTCGTGTAACAGGTATCCACTTCATACCGATACTGATATTCCATTTAAATTACAGCTTGGCGTTTGGATTTTAAATGTGGAAGTAAAGATACTGTATGGAAAAAACATTCAAGATATTCTATCCGGGATGTGGGTAATCGATAGCGGTATAAGATCGGAACTGAATTTAAAAATGGGAGACTGGAATTTAAGTCCCGAAATCAAACTCAGCGCCGCAACAAAACCCAAAATTAAATTTGCGGAATACCCTATCGTTCAGCACCAAAGACATGGCGAGTCACATCAAAACTATTGGAAAACCGGTCTGTCTCACATGTGGTGGATATTCAAAAACAGGTTTGCGTTTTGAAATACTAAGCCTTGAAAGAAAGAATATCACTGAAAAATCCTGTATGTTTTGGTGCGGGAAAAGATAGATTATGGTCGTCTTTGACCGCACTTCCCGGTAATCTTCATTCCATGACAGATGAAAAAGGCAGGAAACGCGCGCATCCCCTGCCTTTTTCATCTGATTTCCGGCTTTTGAATCTCCACAATGGAAGCGATGCTAACTTATCCGACCGGCAGAGCGTTTCAACGCTTCGATGCGGTCTTCCAGTGGGGGATGGGTCATAAATAAAAGCTTGAAGCCGCTGGTCGAAGGCTTGCCGGCGATGCCGAAAGCTTTCATTTGATCCGGCAACGGCTCGTAGATGTTGCGCTGCAAGCTTTCCAGAGCGGAAATCATGCTGCCTGCACCCACCAGTTTCGCAGCACCCGCGTCCGCCGCGTATTCCCTCTTCCGGCTGAACCACATCACAATAATACTGGCCAGGATGCCGAAAACAATCTGGGCGACAATGCTGGTGATGAAAAAACCGATCCCGTGTCCTTCCTCATTTTTCAAAACCACCCGATCTACAAAATACCCGACAATGCGGGACAGGAAAATAACAAAGGTATTGACAACGCCCTGAATCAAACTAAGCGTGATCATGTCGCCATTGGTGACATGGCTGATTTCGTGACCCAGGACGGCTTCGACTTCATCGCGGTTCATCGTCTGTAAAAGACCGGTGCTGACCGCCACCAAGGCACTGTTTTTATTCATACCGGTGGCAAAAGCATTGGGCGAATCTGATTCAAACACCGCAACTTCCGGCATCCCGATGCCTGCCTGGGTAGCCAGTTTTTTCACGGTGTTGACCAGCCAGATTTCCACATCGGAACGGGGCTGCATGATCACCTGGGCGCCAGTACTCCACTTGGCCATCCATTTGGAAATCGCAAGTGATATAAACGAACCGCCGAAACCAATCACGCCGGCAAAAATCAGCAGGCTCAGATAGTTGATGCCACTGGCACGAAGAAATTGATCAACCCCTAGAAGTTTGACAACAATACTCAAGACAAAAAGCACAGCAATATTGGTCGCTAAAAACAGCAGTATTCTCTTCATGTTTAATACCCTCCTTCACATTTTCCACGATGGCGGCAGATGGTTTGCAAAACCAAACTTTTAAAAAATATACCTTATCTTAGTGTCAAGTCGTAGAATGTCAAGTTTTTCTTATGCATGTGATAAGACATTGCAGAACAAAGAGTTGTAACTCTTGTTTCGCGTTTGACCGCAGGCAGAAGCAGGATACATCACTGAACACCCTGACACCTGAAAGTTGCTTGAAGAAACACGAGGCCACTCGTCGTGATCCTATAATTTGAAATACTGATTAATCGATTCGAAGGCTATGTTGACCATTTTTTCAATATCTTCCTCTTTCACAATGTAAGGCGGCATGAAATAAATGATATTGCCGAGCGGGCGTAAAAGCACGCCCTTTTCCAGAGCAATCCGGTAAATATCGTAACCGACCCGCTTTTGCCAGTCAAAGGCTGCTTTCGACTTCCTGTCGGCCACCAGCTCGAGCGCGCCGATCATACCGAGTTGGCGGTATTCCCCCACAAAGGGATGGCCGTCAAACAGGTTTGTTACTTTTTCGGAGATCATTCGGGCTTTGATTTCATTTCCGGCCAACACATCTTCATCACGAAAAATAGATAACGATTCACGGGCCACCGCGCAGGCCAGCGCGTTTCCGGTGTAACTGTGCGAGTGCAGAAAAGCCTTGAGTTCCGCATAGTCCGCATAAAAGGTTGAATAAATCTCATCCGTCGTCACCACAAGCGACAGCGGCATGTAACCCGCCGTAATGCCCTTGGATAAGCACAACATGTCGGGACTAATCGAGGCATGTTCGCAGGCAAACATTTTCCCGGTCCGGCCGAAACCCACGGCGATTTCATCGGCAATGAAGTGAATATGATGTTTTGTACAGAGCGCTCTAAGTTTTTCTAAATAAACCGGTGGATAGATTTTCATACCCGCGGCACACTGTACCAGCGGTTCGATAATGAGGCCGCAGATTTCATCGGCATGCTCCGTCACCATGCGCTTAAGCGAGTCAAAACATTCAGCGGCGCACGTCCCCCGTTTTTCCCCGTAAGGACAGCGATAGCAATCGGGACCTGCTGCTCGGAAAGCACTCATCATCATCGGTTTGTAGATTTTACTATACAGATCGAGATCGCCCACGGAAAGCGCGCCGAGGGTTTCACCGTGATAGGCATCCGTTACTGCGGCAAATTTTGTTTTGCCCGGCCGGCCGGTCTGCTGGTGATAATGAAAACTCATTTTCAGGGCCACTTCCACCGCAGAGGATCCATTGTCGGCAAAAAATACTTTATTGAGCCCCGCAGGCGTGATGCGAACGATTTCTTCCGCCAGATCGATGGCGGGGGCGTGGGAGAAATTGGCAAAGATGACATGTTCGAGCTTTTGAGACTGCTCGGCAAGCGCCCGATTGATTCTGTCGTTGGCATGACCGAAGAGATTCACCCACCAGGACGAGATGGCATCGAGATAACTCTTCCCGTCCACATCATATAGATAAGCGCCCTTCCCCCGCTCAATAACAATCGGCGGAAAGTCTTCGTAGTCCTTCATTTGCGAACAGGGGTGCCAGATATATTGCAGATCTTTTTTCTGCTGAATGTTCATCATCATTTGCCTTTCAACTAACGAATCACACCTAATTCGCGTCCAACGTCCGCTATGCAGGCAAGCGCCCATTCCAGATCGTCTTTTGCATGGGTGGCCATCATATTGATCCGCAGACGGCTGGTGCCGGCAGGCACAGTCGGTGGACGAATGGCGGAAACGAATATTTGCCTTTGCATCAAGCGTTTACTGAAATCGACTGCCACGTCGGGCCGCCCCAGAACAATGGAAATGATCGGCGTCGGATGATCCGGCACATCGAAGCCCGCGGAACGGAGCTTTCCTCTGAACCAGAGAGAATGAGCAAGCAAGGTCTTGCGCGCCATGGGTTCCCTTCGCACAATATCCAGCGCCGCGAGCGATACGGCTATGGTTGCGGGAGACAAAGCCGTCGAAAAAATAAAACTGCGGGCGGTATTGACCAGGTAATCCATCAGGCTTTGCCTGCCTGCGATGAACCCGCCTTCCGAAGCCAGGGCCTTGCTCAAGGTCCCCATCGCGATATCAATGCCGTCGGTAATGCCGAAATAGTCCGCGGTGCCGCCGCCGTTGTCTCCGAGAACACCCGTAGCGTGCGCGTCGTCCACCATCAGCATTAAACCATACCGCTTCGCAACCTCGACGAGCTGAGGCAGTGGCGCGATATCGCCGTCAACGCTGAAAAGCCCGTCAGTGATAATCAAACCCTGCCTGCCCTGATGTTGTTTAATTTTATGTTCCAGATCCGCCGGATCACGGTGCGCATAAACAACAATTTCAGCGCCGCTCAAGCGGCATCCATCGACGATGCTGGCATGGTTCAGCCGGTCGGAAAAGATCACCCAGCTTTTATCGGCAACGGCCGAGATCACACCGACATTGGCCATATAACCGGTATTGAAAACCAGCGCCGCTTCAGTTCCCTTAAAGACCGCAAGGTCCTCTTCCAGTTTTTTATGGATGTCGTAACTGCCGGTAGTCAGGCGCGAACCACCGGAGCCTGTGCCAAATTTTTCAATGGCGTCGCACGCGGCCTGTTTGAGGCGGTCATCCGCGCAAAGTCCCAGATAACTGTTGGAGGACAGCATTAAAACATCTCTGCTTGCCATGCGCACATGTCCGCACTGCGGCGATTGCAGATACTTCATTTGCCTGTAAAGACCGGCGTTCCGAATCTGATTCAGCTTATCTTCAAACATAAGCCCTGCCGTCTTTTTCCACGGTTTCCATCAAGGCGACGATATCGTTAATGTTGATCGTTTGTTCAAATACTTCCCTCAGGTTTCCTGTTTGCATTTTTTCAGTATCCACTGAAACCATGGGAGGCAGGGTCATAATCACTTGAATGCCGGAGAGCTTTTTAATCGTCGCCACATTGTCCTGTTCGATCAGTGTGTCGCCGACACCGCTGATGATAATGCCTTTTATTTTCAGCCCGACGCTTTTCGCAACCGCAAGTGTTAACAGCGTGTGATTAATCGTGCCGAGTCCGGCGCGTGCGACCAGCAGACAGGGAAAACCAAGCTTGCGAATGAGGTCATATTGCATATATCCCTCAGCATCGAGAGGCACGGCCAGCCCTCCGGCGCCTTCGCCGATAATCACATCATAGCGGTTCATCAACTCGTTCAATCTCTTTTGAATGACGGCCACATCAATCGTGCGCTGCGCCAGACGCGCGGCCAGATGCGGTGCGACGGCGTCCGAAAAGGCAAAGGGCGTCACGAGGTTCAGATCCTCGGAGAATCCCGCAACGCTTTTCACAAACGCTGCATCAACGGACATTGTAACTCCGCCCATGTCCACTTCGCCGCTTGCCACCGGTTTGAAATACGCGGCCCGGTATTTATTTTTCAGCAGCAAATACAAAAGTCCGGCCGAGATCAACGTCTTGCCCGCTTCCGTATCCGTACCAATGATAAAGATTCCTCTACTCACGTCGCTGCACCTTTTCAATTCGTTTATGCTGCCATATCAAAAGACACAGCCGGCGCATAGCAGTTTTTTCGACAGGCAGGTGAAAAGTATCATCCAAAAGTAAAAGCGTCATCTCAATATGATAAGACTGTAGAGACGTTACATACAATGCCTCTAACATTCGCTGGTTGTCATGGGCCGGGTTTTTATTTATCCGTGTCGAGAACTTCGCGGATTTTTCTGGTCAGTGATTCCGGTGTCACCGGTTTGGAAATAAAGTTGATGTTGCTTTCAAAGATGCCTTTTTTATGGATGATGTCCGCCGTGTAGCCGCTGATGAAGAGCGCTTTCATCTTCGGATTTATTTTCCGCATTGCATCGTAAGCAGCCTTGCCGTTTAACTTGGGCATGATGACATCCATCAAAACCAGATCAATGTGATCCTGATGAAGGTTGAATTTCTCTACCGCATCTTCCCCATCCGTTGCTT
>CAYULE010000026.1:9298-20911 GCA_964445385.1 uncultured Smithella sp. | reverse complement strand
AATCTGTTGCGGTTCGCTGGGTTTCCGCGCGAAAAAAAACCCCCTGGACTCTACCACTGATATAGACATGGACTCTTTTCATGATTATTTATCTGCCAATGAGTTTTAAAAAATCTTCTTCGCTGATGATGGGAATACCCATAGACCTTGCCTTATCCAGTTTCGAGCCCGGGTCGATGCCTGCAACGACATAAGATGTTTTACCGGTAACGGACGATAAGACGACGCCTCCCGATGATTCCACAAGGGCTTTGGCTTCATTTCTGCCCATGTTATCCAGGGAGCCGGTAAAGACAAAGGACTTTCCCCGCAGAGGCGCATCGGTCGATATATCTTTCCTTTGGGGTGATAAACCGGCCTGGCGAAACTTTTCCATGACTTTCAAGTTTTTATCTTCGGCGAAAAACTCGACAATGCTCTGCGCGATTTCCGGACCGATTTCACTGATCGTGGTTAATGCTTCCGTGTTTGTGTTCATTAAATTTTCGATGCTGCCGAAATGTCCGGCAAGGAGTTTGGCCGTTCGTTCGCCCACATGACGAATGCCCAATGCGAAAATAAATTTGTCCAGAGGAGGCGTCTTGGATCGTTCTAAGGCATCCAGAAGCTTCTGAACGGATTTTTCCGCTTGCCGGTCGAGAGCCAATAGTTGATGTTTCGTTAGATAATAAAGATCGGCCGGATCATTAATCAGTTTGGCGTCGAAAAGCTGTGCGGAAACCTTTTCCCCCAATCCTTCAATATCCATCGCGCCGCGGGAGGCGAAGTGACGGATATGTTCCTTGATTTGCGCGGGGCAGGACAGATTGACACAACGGTGCGCGACCTCGCCTTCCTGCCTTACAATTTCCGAGCCGCATTCCGGGCAATGGTGCGGCATGCGAAATTCTTTTTCCTGTCCGGTTCGTTTTGATAGGATAACGTTAACAACTTCCGGAATAACATCTCCGGCGCGCTGAATCACGACAGTGTCCCCAATCCGGATATCTTTCTTAAGAATTTCATCTTCGTTATGCAGCGTGGCGCGACTGACGATGACGCCACCCACGTTAACGGGTTCCATCACTGCCACAGGCGTCAGTGCGCCCATTCTGCCTACTTGAATAATAATATCTTTAATTACCGTGTTGGCTTGCGCCGCTGGAAATTTGCAGGCCAGGGCCCAGCGGGGAGATCGCGATACATTGCCGAGAATATCCTGCAGCGAAAGGGCGTTGACTTTAATTACAACGCCGTCGATTTCATAGGGAAGGCCTGGGCGATTCGACCCGATGTCTTCAAAATAAGAAAGACATGCGGAAATATCCGGCGCTTGTTTTATGAGCGGACTAACGGGAAACCCCCAGGCAGCAAGAGTCTGCAGGATTTCCCAGTGACTGGTAAAGTTTAGACCCCGGACCGAACCGATGCCGTAGAGAAAGATATTCAGGGGACGACGCGCGGTGATTTTTGGATCCAGTTGCCGAAGCGATCCGGCGGCGGCGTTACGCGGATTGGCAAACGGGTCTTCGCCTTTCTGTTCCCTGCGGTGGTTGAGCTTCTCAAATGGTTGTCTTTCCATGTAAACTTCACCGCGGATTTCGATGAACTCAGGGAAAGGATGATGAGAACTTTTTTTCATCATTAACGGTAATGATGAAATGGTTTTGAGATTCTGTGTGACATCTTCACCTGTCGCGCCGTCGCCTCGTGTTGCGCCGCGGATAAAAAAGCCTTTTTCGTAAATGAGGTTGACGGCCAGGCCGTCGAGCTTTGGTTCTGCCACGTAATCTATCCGGTCTGTTTTCGCCAGGCGTTTAATCCGTTGATCGAAATCCAGTATCTCCTCGGCGGAAAAAGCATTGGCGAGGCTCAGCATGGCTTGTGGATGATTGAATGAGGCAAACTTGGCAAGCGG
This sequence comes from uncultured Smithella sp., assembly GCA_964445385.1. GTDB lineage: Bacteria > Desulfobacterota > Syntrophia > Syntrophales > Smithellaceae > UBA8904. The sequence goes on along the minus strand of CAYULE010000026.1, from coordinate 19,014 downwards.
GGCGGCGCCGACTCTTTGAGTGGGTGATGAAGCGATGCCATCGTCCGGGTGAAGCTGCTCCAGTTCCTGAAGTTCCCGCATTAGGCGGTCATATTCGATATCGGATATTTCCGGCGCGTCCTGCTGATAGTAACGTTGATTATGATATTCGATAATTTTGCGTAATTCAGGTATGCGCGTTTGGGCGGTTTCTTTGTCCATCATTTAACCAGTCGCAGGTTCGGTTTTCCAGGTTTTGTTTTTTCGGGAGGCGCTTCTTCGGCTGTTTTTTTATTTAACAGTTGCTCATTGAAAATGGCGTTTTTCACCCGGATGGCATTGATGATCGAGAAGATCACTACAGCCTTTTCCCATTCAGGAGAGAAAGAAAAATTTTCCATTTTGAGCTTGTATTTTTCCCAAAGTGATGTCAGAGACGCTTCATCAAGATACAGGATGTTTTCCGCGATTTTATTCAGCGATTCTTCAAGTTTATTCATATTGATAATTTTAGCGTGGCTTCTGCCTAAAGTCAAATTAAAAGCTTTTCTCAAAGAACGGAATCCTTAAATAATACTTGTGTTTTTTTTGTCTTACCGCTAATAATTCACAAAAGATGAAGAATGATAAGAAAGTCAAGATAGGCGTATTGTCTGATACGCATATTTCCGGTTTTGATGAAAACCTGAAGAAAATTATTGATGAAAATTTTTCTGATGTTGATCTGATTTTTCATGCCGGAGATTTAATTGATTTGTCTGTCCTCGCGCTTTTCGGAGATAAAGATATCAGAGCGGTCTGTGGCAATATGGATAACCAGCGCGTCAGAGAGGAATTACCCGAGCAGTTGCTGATGGACATCAATGGATTTAAGATTGGTCTGATTCATGGATGGGGATCACCGGAAGGAATGGAGAGAAAGCTACTGGCCAAACTGGGGAAGCTTGATTGTATTGTTTTCGGCCATACACATTATCCGGTCAACAGGACCATCGACGGCGTTTATTATTTCAACCCCGGTTCGGCCGTCGATAAACGCTTTGCAAAAACCAGGAGCGTCGGAATCCTGGAAGTGGGCAGCGATTTAACAGGCAGGATCATCACGATTAAATGATACAATTAAAGATCATTGGATGTTGGATATATGGAAACAATGTTTGCGCCGTGGCGGATGGAGTATCTCGTGGCTGAAAAGCAGGATGGATGTGTGTTTTGCAAATGTTCGACCCGATGCGATGAGTATATTGTTTTTGAAGGTAAAACCTGTTTTGTAATGCTCAATCGATATCCCTATGTGGGCGGTCATTTGATGATTATTCCCGAGCGGCATCTGGGGGATATTGCTGAGTTGACGTCTGAAGAGCGCCAGGAGATCTTTACCCTGCTGGATATCGGTGTCAAGGTTTTGAAAGAAGCAATGAACCCGCAGGGTTTTAATATCGGGATGAATTTGGGTAAGGCAGCCGGCGCGGGTATTGCCGAACATGTTCATGTTCATATCATCCCGCGCTGGGAAGGGGATACAAATTTTATGAGTGTCGTCGGCAATGTCCGCGTCATTCCGGAGGACCTTGCGACAACCGCCGCAAAGCTTGCGCCTCTTTTTAAAAAATATTCACAGGGGGTTTAGACACGATGAAAATATTTTATTTAATTCTCACCATCTTGTTCGCTTTCTTTATTGTTACTTTTTCCAGATTAAATGAGCAGCTTGTAACCATTCGATATTATTATTTGCAGGATATCGTTGTTCCGGCATATATGATCATTTTTGTCGCCTTACTGGTGGGCGTCATTATTACGGGCTTATTAGGTGTCGTGGAGAGGTTTCGACTGAATCGCACGATCAGCCGCCTGAATAAAACGATTCGAGATCTACGCAAGGAAATGCGGGATCGTGAAGCACCGCCGATTATTGAAGATCGTAAGAAGATATCTACTCCTTCTCCATGAATTCCGACCCCAAATTTATATCCGACGCTTCCCTGGCGGGTCTTGCCAGATGGCTCAGGCTGCTTGGTTTCGACACCATCGTTTATCATAGTGAAGCGGGCAGACCGATGATGCGCCTGGCGGAAGAAGAGCAACGCATCCTTCTAACCCGCAGAAGGGATATGCTGGAGAGACAATTTGCCGGCGAATTATTTTTAGTGCCCCAGGTAAGCACAGGTCGGCAACTCCATTTTGTAATTCATAAATATTCATTAAAAATTAAGTCAGAAAAAATGTACAGGATTTGTCTTCTCTGTAACCAAAGACTGCTTCCGGTCGGGCGGGAAGAGGTCCGGGATTCAGTGCCGACGTTTGTCTTCGAAAACTGTGATCAATACAATCAATGTGACTGCTGCGGGAAAATTTACTGGCTCGGAACGCATGTTCGAAACGCAATGCAATTTCTGGAAATGAATAACATTAAAATAAATATCGATTAAAGAATGCGGTAGGGGACGGTATTGCTACCCGCATGGGTGGTTTTAAACCTTATGTAGTAGGGAATGGTTTCAATAACCTAAACACCTGAAGGTAGCCCGAGGTCGCCAGCCTGTTCCCTACAGGGATGTTGCACAGTCGCGGTCATCCCCTTTAATTTTTTCGATAGCGTGTTTGAGCGCAGGTAAAACAACAGATAAATTTTCTGTGGCGCCTTTGGGGCTGCCGGGGAGATTGATGATCAGGCAACGGCCACGAATGCCGGCGACTGCACGGGAAATCATGGCATGCGGTGTGACCTTGCTGCTGGCAATACGCATGGCTTCCGCCATGCCGGGGACTTCTTTATCAATCACTTTCAGCGTGGCGTCCGGGGTGAGATCGCGGGGGCTGACACCGGTACCACCCGTAGTCAGAATTAAATCCAGCTTTTCCACATCGGCAAATTGAATAATTGCTTTTTGTATCTGGTCAACTTCGTCAGGAATGATCAGCGTGTGTTTTATTTCGATAGCGGCGCCCGCAAGCATTTCTGCGATTGCGGGGCCGCTTAAGTCTTCCCGTTTTCCCTGTGAGCCTTTATCGCTCACTGTGATGATCCCGGCGTTGAACATGGATGATTATTCTTCAGCTTCTTTCTTCGATTCGGCAATGATTTTGTCCGCGATATAGGAAGGGACTTCTTCATAATGCGATTCGGTGTAGGTGAAGTTTCCGCGGCCGCTGGTCATGGAACGCAGATCGGGAGCATACTTTAAGATTTCCGCCAGAGGGACCTGACCTTTAATCACCTGATTGGTGCCGTTGGTGTCCATCCCCAGAACGCGTCCCCGGCGGCTGTTGAGATCGCCGATGACGTCGCCCATGTATTCATCCGGAACTTCAATGGCAATGTTGACAATGGGTTCCAGCAGAATCGGCTGACATTCCATAACGCCCTTCTGGAAAGCCATTGAGCCAGCAATTTTGAAGGCCATTTCCGAAGAATCCACGGTGTGATAGGAGCCGAAAACCAGGGATATCCTGAAATCCACCACGGGATAACCGGCCAGAACGCCTTTGGCGGCAGCTTCCACAATGCCTTTGTCAACGGCCGGACGGTATTGCCCCGGAATAACGCCGCCGACGATTTTGTCCAGGAATTCATAACCTCCGCCGCGCGGCATGGGTTCAATGTCGATCGTACAATCACCGAACTGGCCGCGTCCGCCGGACTGTTTCTTGTAGCGGCCCTGAACGTTTGTTTTTCCTTTAATGGTTTCCAGATAGGGGACTTTCGGTGTGTTCAGGTTGACTTCGACGCCGAATTTTCTTTTCATCTTTTCAACGTTGACTTCGATATGTGTCTGACCCATGCCGGAGAGAATCATCTCCTTGGTCTGGACATTGCGGGAGAAGACGATGGTCGGATCTTCTTCCGTAAGACGATGAATCGAAGAAGCAATTTTATCTTCATCGCCTCTGGATTTCGGCTCAACGGCAAATGACATAATGGGTGGAGGAACAGCGACTTTGGCAAAGACAATGGGTTTTTTTTCGTTGCTCAGTGTATCGCCGGTGACGGTTTCCTTCAGTTTGGCGACGCCGGCAATATCGCCGGGAACAAGCACTTCCGCCTGTTTCTGATTTTTGCCTTCCAGGAAGAAAATATGTCCGAATTTTTCCGTGATTTTTTTGGAAGCGTTGTAAACGGCAGTGTCAGAATTAAGTTTACCCGAATACACCCGGAATAATGTCAACCGGCCTGCATACGGGTCGGCAATGGTTTTAAAAACAATGGCCGAAAACGCTTCGTCTTCGGAAGGCTGTCTTTCTTCAACGCTGTCTGTTCCGGGTTTTGTGCCTTTAACCGGTCCACGGTCCACAGGCGATGCGAAAGAGCTGACTGCCAGATCCATGAGCATCGTAACGCCGATGCCTTTGACGGCTGAACCGCAAATGACGGGAATGATGTTTCCCGAAGTTACACCTTTTCTTAAACCGGATTTGAGTTCTTCTGGAGAAAGTTCACCCGCTTCCAGATATTTATTCATCAGTTCGTCATCGGCTTCCGCAATGTCTTCAACCATGGAGCTGTGAAACAGGTTAGCCTCTTCCATTAAGTCCGCTGGGATATCAGATGCCTTACCCATACCTTTATTGTCGGTGAAAATATAGGCCTTCATCGAAATTAGATCAATGATTCCCTGAAATTTGTCTTCCGCCCCGACGGGTATGCAGATGGGAGTTGCTTTTTTCTTGAGTTTTGTTTTGATGCTTTCCAGAACTTTGTTGAAATCCGCTCTTTCGCGATCCATCCGATTGATGAATATCATACGGGGGAGGGTATATTCATCGGCAATTTCCCATACTTTTTGTGTCTGAAATTCGACACCGCCCACGGAATCAATGACCACGACTGCATTATCCACGACGCTCAGCGAGCACTTGATATCAAAGGTAAAGTTGGAGTCACCCGGCGTATCCACAATATTGATTTTATGTTTGTCCCATTCAACAAAATTGGCAGCAGACGAGATCGAAACATGCTTTTTTTGTTCTTCCGGTTCGTAGTCCATGGTGGATGAGCCGTCGTCAACACGGCCTAACCGTTCATTTTTTCCGGAAACAAATAAAAGTGATTCACAAAGAGAGGTTTTGCCTGTGCCGCCGTGACCGATGACGGCCATATTTCTGAGAGATTTTGGTTCGTACTTTGCCATGAAAACTCCTTTCAATATCTCAACAAGATCTGCGAAAGATCTGATGAAACGGGTTCATTCAGAATGCGGGGATGTTTAGCCTATCCGGCAAGTAAAATCAAGATAATTTTCAACTTCTGACGATTTGAGAAGCTTCTTTTGCCCGACGATGTCGGCTTTCGAGCAGACGGATAGGTGTTCATCTTTTCAATAGATTTTTTTCGCCCAGCTTCATGGGATAAAACACCGCAAAAACGCAAAGAAACAGAGCAAAAGCAAAGGAAAGGATAAACCAGAGAATTTGCATCCAGGAAAAACCGTAACCGTGAATTCTGGACATGAAGATTCTGTAAACCGGGCCGGCTTCCAGGATAATGACCAGAGCAATCAAACCAAAACTAAGCAACATAAAAAGCACCCCGCCAAAACTGGTCACGGATAAAGCCGGATTTTCCGATTTAAAATCAGGGTAGCGGGCGCCGAGTCCCACGGCTAGTGCGACGACAGCGGGAACAAGACAAAATATTGTCAACACGGATAAAAACATCATGAACGGTGAAACCCCAAGCAGGATATTGGAGGCAACAATCAGTGTTTCTGACAGAACGAGCAGCGGCAGGTAATAGAGAAAAAACTTGATCCAGAGAAATGTTTTCATGGAAACGGGTGCTGATTGGATAATCCAGAAAGCCTCTCCTTCCATGCTGACGGCCGGAAAAACAAAACGGGCGGCGATGGCTGAAAGCACAAAAGCGGCCAGTCCCACATTTAAAAAAGAAAAGACATTTTGGAGATAGACCGTTTTAATGGGCGATTTATCCAGCGGTAAGACGGAAAAATTAAAAAGATACACGACAATCAGGGCGCAAATCAAAAACAACTGCGGCCATTGCGTGGAATCGCGAAAAAAGGAACGAATTTCCTTCACGGCAAACGTTTTGGCCGGGCGTGAAAGAAAATTCAACAGGCCTTCCCAGCTGTGCCCACCGAACTTAACCGGCGCGAACAGCCGCTTGGCGGTTGTCTGTGCACGGGAGAAACCGCGAAAATAGATGGCGCCGGCAGCCATTTCGTTGAAAAAGATCAGGGAGGAAACGCAACTGACCGATAGGGCAAGATTAAATAACGAATGACTCCATTCGCTTTTCAAGGCAAAACGCACGGCATCCGTAATCCAGGTTGTTGGCAGATAAGACAGGTTGAGCGCCTGCATGGAATTTAAATACAGAACAACGGACGCAAAACTGTCGGGATTGACAAGCTGTTCCGGACGGATCATTCTTAATACAACGATGAGTAAGATTGATAGACCAACGCCCATGATGACAAAAAGCGTTCGTATTTTGCCTGCGGGAAGGATTGCCGCGCCTAATAAGACGACAAGGCTGCTCACGGACGACGCCATCAGGCACAGACACACGATTGCGCAAAGCGCAATCAGATAAAAGATGAAGCCGGCTTTATAAACCAGGCCGTAAGAAAGAAAAACGGGAAGACTGAAAGCCACCACCATCCAGGATGAATCAAAGGCGCTGATCAGCCAGCGTGAAAGAAAAATGTCCCTGATCCTGACCGGTAGAGAATGCAGCAATGATAAGTCGCGGCTTAAATACAGGTGAGAGAGACTATTGATAATGTTGCTGAACAGCAAAAGGGTAAAGAAGGTGATGATCATCATGGAAAGAAGTTTCACAGCCAGGATATCTCCAAAATCCTGCACACTCTGGAAATAGGTCAAAACACGGAAAAAAATTAAAAATGAGCCTGCCCAGAAAACCATACCAATGAATAAGAACAAAAAAAGACGCATGCGAAGATTATTCTGTGTGCCGGACCGTAATCCATTTCTGGCGGAAAACAGTCGTGGTTTTAATAGTGTCAGCAATGCGTTCTTCATAGGCTTATGCTTCGCGAACCAAGGTTAAAAATACTTCTTCCAGTCTGGCTTCTCCTGTTTTAGCGGCAAGATTCAACTCGGCAACGGTGCCCTGTGCCAAAAGCGTTCCTTTGTGGATAACACCGATTCTGTCACAAAGATCCTCGGCAAGGCTCAAAGTATGCGTCGAAACAAAGATGGTTACATTTTGCGCGGCCAGGCCTTTAAGAATATCCTTGACCATGCGCACAGCCTCAGGATCAAGACCAACCATCGGTTCATCGATAATCATTACTTCAGGATGATGGAGCAGCGCTGCAGCAATAATCAATCTTTGTTTCATCCCGTGAGAGTAAGCCTCGATGATTTCGTTCGCCCACTCCCAAAGTGCAAATTGTTTTAAAAGCTCTTCCGACTTCTGCAGGAGTTGTTTCGTATCCACATTATATAAATCAGCAATAAATTTGAGAAACTCCATGCCGGTGAGCTTTTCATACAGAAACGGTCTATCCGGCACAAAACCGATAATTTTTTTTGCGGCAACCGGATCTTTTTTCAGATCAATTCCGGCAATGACGATCTTTCCGGCCGTCGGTTCGATAATACCGCCCATCATGCGGATCGTCGTGGTTTTACCCGCGCCGTTGGGGCCGATGAATCCATAAATCTCTCCGGCCGCCACATCCAGGCTCAAATCGTTTACTGCCAGCGTTGTTCCGTAATCTTTGGTCAGGTTTGTAAGTTTAATCATTTTTGGTGGATATAACCTCCAGTTTAATATTTCCCATAACGCCCAGTAAATCCAGTTGTTCGCCGCCTTCGCCGCGCGTTAGCCGGATATGAGTGACATCGGCTGGAATCTGGTCGAAAACAGCGTCAACGGTAATCCATTGTCCGATGTAGGCCAGATTCCAGGCATGATAATAGAAGCGGCCATTGAGATAAACCAGTCCGGCCTCGATCTGCGCGGGAATGCCCGCCGCGCGTAGGAGAGCGGCAATCAAAACCGCATGTTCATTGCAATCGCCTACCTTATTCTTTAAAACTTCCAAAGCGTTGGGAACGGATAAAACGGGTTTTTTCGCTATGGAACGGTAAACCCAATGAACAATTTTTTGAAGCTTGATGGATGGACTGTCTGTGATGAGAACAATTTTTTCAATTTGTGCTTTCATTTCCGGTGCATTGGATTGAACAAGCGGCGACGGCTGTAAATACTGCTGAAAAACTGATGGTCTATCGAATGGCAGTGCTGGATCGGGAAGAGCCTCTTTAGTAATCTCTAAAACATCCTGATTCCATTTCTGTCGTCCGCCTTGAAGAAGGAGTGCGGGATCACGAATGCCGCTGATTCTGATTTCGATAGTCTTTAGTCGGGATGGATCTGCGATATTCCGGTTGGAGGGGATCGAAGCGATTTGTGTAAAGTCAACACCACCACCAGTGATTATTCCTTCTTTTGCCTGACTGGCGCTGACCTTTTCCATGGAAAGCCCCATAATTCCTGTTTCTTTTAATACCTCGCCGTCTTTAGCCAGCCAGGCGCAATTTTTAGCACCCATGAAATCAGCGCAGAATTTTTGCGTTAAAACACGTTTCCCCATAATCGGGATAATTTCATCCGCTGCGCGGGTGACGGAAATCTTGCGAATGCCAAGAGTCGATGGATCAAATATACTGAAATCGCGGGTTGTATCTTTATCCATTTGGGCAAGAAGTGCAGCCTCATAAATATTACCGCTGATATGGGGAATGTCCTTTATCGGGATTATGGTTTTTTGCTGGGCATGAGGCAGGCCGGTAAATAAAATTAGTTTATCTTTGTTCACATAGCCGCGGGCATTGAAACGAAACAAACTGGAATTCAAATCAAAATTGAAAGAGGTGAAGGACATGTCTGGATTGAGGTCTGTTTCGGTTGATAGATTTAGAGCTTGCGTGATGCCCATCGTATTGATTTGCATGGTGATATTCTCTGTTGCCCGGAAACGGCCGTTCTCCAATGGACTGAATTTACGATGAATCACACCGATTTTTTTCTTATTTTGATAAATATTCATCCAGGATTCGGGCGAACGTGAAATTTCAGACTTTTGAGTAATCGGGTTGTCTAATGGTTTTTTCTGAAACAACTCCAGACGCACGGCCAGCAGTCCAAGAAAAACCATTGTGATTACAACGCCCCAGACGATATTCCATTTTATTTTTGCCATGTTAAATAATCTTTCTGTAATATCAGGGTAATTACCATATATTAATTATATCGGCAGGATTGCCTCCGGTCAACAGACAGTATTTTCCTACACGATGAAATCAAAACAAAAACTTGACAAATCCCGGCAAAGAATATAAGTAGCTAAATTCTTGTTTCTAAGGCTCGATTACGGTGGCTCCCCCATCTGGCAGAGACTCTTCCAAATGCGGGGGTTTTTTTTTATAGTGAGACCCGAGTTTCAGAAACGAAGTGCGCTGAAACTCGCTGGTCGAACTATCCCGCGAGCGAAGCGAGCAGGGATAGTGGGCACCTTTTTTTCAGAAACGAAGTGCGCTGAAACTCGCTGGTCGAACTACCCCGCGAGCGAAGCGAGTAGGAATAGTTGGTATTTCGGCTAAAGCGAATTAGATTGGATAGGGTTAGTATACTTCTTTAAAAGCAGCAAACAAGAATGATTAATCTTTAAGTGAGACAATTATTGGAGAGGAAAGTAAAATGAAGTTCGACGATCAGAAAATACGCAATATCGGAATCA
>CAYULE010000026.1:4094-9198 GCA_964445385.1 uncultured Smithella sp. | reverse complement strand
GGAGAGGAAAGTAAAATGAAGTTCGACGATCAGAAAATACGCAATATCGGAATCAGTGCGCATATCGATTCCGGTAAAACCACACTGAGCGAAAGAATCCTTTTTTACACAAAAAGAATTCACGCTATCCATGATGTAAAAGGCAAGGATGGTGTGGGCGCAACCATGGATTCCATGGATCTGGAAAAAGAAAGAGGCATTACCATAGCCTCTGCCGCTACCTATTGTGAGTGGAAAGGACATGAAATTAATATTATTGATACGCCCGGCCACGTCGATTTTACGATTGAAGTGGAAAGGTCTCTGCGTGTTCTGGATGGTGCGATCCTTGTCTTGTGCTCAGTGGGCGGTGTTCAGTCCCAGTCCATTACCGTTGATCATCAGATGAAGCGCTACAAGGTTCCCTGTATCGCGTTTATTAACAAATGCGACCGCAGCGGCGCCAATCCTTTCCGCGTGATTGATCAGTTGCGTTCCAAACTGGGTCATAATGCAGTTGCCTTGCAGATTCCTATCGGACTGGAAACAGACCTGCAGGGCGTGGTTGATCTGGTGGACATGAAAGCAATGTATTTTGATGGCGATAAGGGTGAAGATATTCGCATCGAAGAAATTCCGCAACAGCTCCTTGCGGAAGCCAAAACAAAAAGAGAAGAGCTCATCGAGGCCGCATCATTATTTTCCGATGAACTGACGGATGCCATTTTGGAGGAAAAAGAAATTACCTCCGAAATGCTTTACGCTGCCATTCGCAAAGGAACGTTAAAAAGAGCGCTGACGCCGGTTTACATGGGATCGGCCTATAAAAATAAAGCCATCCAGCCCCTGCTTGATGGTGTGACCTATCTTTTACCCACACCGTCCGAAGTGGAAAACATCGCCCTCAACATGGATAATAATGAAGAACCGGTGGTATTGACCAGCGATTCGGAAAAACCGATTGTCGCGCTGGCGTTCAAACTGGAAGATGGCCAGTATGGCCAATTAACCTATATTCGTGTTTATGAAGGAACCGTGGAAAAGGGTTCCACGATCGTCAATGTACGCAACGGGAAAAAAGTCAAAGTCGGCCGCGTCGTTCGGATGCACGCCGATCAGATGGAAGATGTTGATTATCTGCGTGCCGGATACATTGGCGCCTTATTTGGCATTGAATGTTCGTCAGGCGACACCTTTGTATCACCGGGTATTAATATGACCATGACCTCCATGTATGTTCCAAAACCGGTTATCTCGCTGGCGATTGTGCCGAAGGATAATAAGGCTCAAATGGCCATGTCTAAAGCACTAAACCGTTTCTCCAAGGAAGATCCGACATTCAAAACCTATGTCGATCATGAAACTAATGAAACGATTATTGAAGGCATGGGTGAGCTTCATCTGGATATTTACGTGGAAAGAATGAAGCGTGAATATAACGCGGAGGTCACGACAGGCAATCCCCGCGTGGCCTATCGTGAAACCATCACGCAACGCGCAGATTTTAATTACACCCACAAAAAGCAGACCGGCGGTTCCGGACAGTTCGGACGCATTGCCGGCTACATCGAGCCGATCAGCGACGCGGAATTTGTTTTTGAAAACAAAATATTCGGCGGTTCGATTCCCACACAATATATTCCTGCCTGCGAAAAAGGGTTTAAACAGAGCATGGCCAAAGGACCCAAGCTGGAGTTTCCGATTACCGGTGTTAAAGTCGTCATCAACGACGGCGCCTCTCATGCGGTGGATTCATCGGACATGGCTTTCCAGGCGGCTGCCCGCGGCGCTTTCAAAGAAGCTTATCTTCGAGCCAAACCTGTTGTTCATGAGCCGATCATGAAAGTCGTTGTCGAAACGCCGGTTGAATTTCAGGGGCCGGTCATGGGGCTGCTCAACCAGCGCCGTGGTATGATTATCGGTTCGCAGGACGAAGGGGTCATGTGCGTCATTGAAGCTCAGGTGCCGCTGGGGGAAATGTTCGGTTTCTCAACTATCCTGCGTTCATCCACGCAGGGTAAAGCACAGTTCACCATGGAGTTTGCTCTTTATCGTCAGGTGCCGCAGTCGATTGCGGAAAAGATTGCCCTCGAAGTTGCTCAAAATAAGAAGACGGCAGCCTAAAAAGGTTCAAGGTGCAAGGCTAAAGGTTCAAGGCGATTTGATGGTGGTTGGAAGAGCTTTAAGACGGGAAGACAATGTTATCCATTTAACTTATGAGGATATTATCATGATCAAAAAAGAAATCATTCAACGCAATCCGCTTTTAAACTTAGGATTTGACAACGAATATATTTTACCAAACGGTGGTTTTGGCGCAGTATTGGCTCATGCCGGGGTTGGCAAAACCGCCCTGTTGGTTCAGATGGCACTGCATGCCATGATGAATGAACAGCCTGTCTTGCATGTCAGTTTAAATGATGCGGTCAGCAAGGTGGATGTCTGGTATCGTGAATTGTTTAACGACATGGCCTCTAAGTTTGATTCTGCTGAGGTGACGGAGTATTGGGAAAACATTCTCAATTATCGTTTCATCATGACTTTTCGGGTTGAAGGGTTCAGCGTTCCAAAACTGGAAGAACGCCTGACCGACCTGATGCAGCAAAACATCTTCAAACCATACGCTGTTATTATTGATGGTTTAAAATTTGATGAATCCGGACGTGGCCTGCTTGTGGAATTAAAAGAATTGGCCAGGAAATACTCCATGCGCATCTGGTTTACGGTCCATACGCATCGCCATGAGCCACCCAAAGAAGATGGACTGCCGCTTTCTTTCCTCCATGTGGCTGACTTATTCGATGTGTTGGTGCAACTGGCGTCAAAAGGTCCTGAAGTCTATATCAAAGTCCTCAAAGGACAATCACCCGACGCGAAACAAGACGCCCTGTTGCTTGATCCGGCGACGATGTTGATTAAATAAGGCGGATTTAGAAAAAACAGCCTTTCGGGTATCCTGGTAGATACCTAGATTCCCGGAAGCTAATTTGAAGCACCAGTGATGGAATCCAGGAAAAAAGATTATTCGTAAAATAAAAAACCGCTGAAGGCAGCGGTTTTTTTATTGGCCATCGGTAGAATTCTCTGATCATTTATCCCAGCCGTTATCCGCCCGTTCGTACTCGGTGATCATCTCATCTTCTATCTTTTTCCGGAAGGATTCAAGCTCGTCAGCATTCATCTTTTTGGGTACGGAATAAGTTGAGGCGAATCGCACAAGAACTCTGCTGAATGGTTTGGGAACCATAAAATGATCCCAACTGTTTGCTACCCAGGCTTTTTCATAAGAAACGATGCCCAGACAGATAAGGGCATCAGCACTCCGGGCCAATGCTAGAATGCCTGGTTTAATGATACGGGGCGGTCCGGTAGGACCATCCACAATGTGGCAGCCGATATGGTTCTCGATGACGCCCTGGATGATAGCGCGAAGAGCCTGCCTGCCCCCCCGGGTGCTCGATCCTCGGATGGGAATCCATCCAATATGCGAGACGACCTTGGAAATAAAATCTCCATCCCGGCTCTGGCTGATCATGATACAGGGCTTCCATTTAAAAACCTGCGGAATGAAAAAGCCGCCAAACAATCGTTGATGCCAACTGGAAAAGATGATCCGTCCGCCGTTTTCCAGATGCTTATGGATTTTCTCGTCACCTTCGATTTGCACACGGAGGGTTTTGGTATAGAGGTCCAGCAGGAAAAAGATGACGGATGTGAGAACCGAATTTAGCAAAAAGTATTTAATATCCTTGGCAGCAGACATGAGCAGATTTCCTTTTCTTTCCCATTGTATCAGTGAATAAATACCAGCGGCTGCAATGTAGCATAAAATTTTATTTTTGAAAAATAATGGATTCAAAAAGTGATATTATTTTTACCCCTGTACATCCTGTTTAGAAAACCTCTTTTAAAAATGTATTTATCTAAAATCATTGCAATATGGAGTATGCTGTTGTAAATTTTGATAATGTCAAAGCGCTTCACAGGAAAAGTGATCATTGCGATTCATGAGGTGGTACGATGAGTAAAAAGATGAAAAAGAGTAAGCTGTTACCGGTGTTAGCGGGGATCCTCCTGATGATCGGGTTAATCTTTATCGCAGCGATTGCTTTGTATGCTCCTAAAGCGCCGCCGATGATGGAATCGATTGCCGCGCCATTTCGAACGGTAAATTTCGCCACGTTGCCGCCGGTCAGCCATTATCTGGCCCGTGATGGTGTGAAACTTTCCTATCGATCCTATCTTTGTGCCGCTGCAAAACAAAAAGTTGTCTTGATTCATGGTTCATCGGGATCAAGCCGGGGTATGCACGCGCTTGCCGAACATCTTCAACGAAACGATATGGATGTGTACGCGCTGGATGTACGCGGTCACGGGGAATCGGGCCGCAAGGGGGATATTGACTATGTTGGTCAGTTGGAAGACGACCTGGAAGATTTTGTAAAACAATTATTTAAGGGGCAGACAAATATAGCACTGGTTGGGTTTTCTTCCGGTGGCGGGTTTGTATTACGATTCGCGGCAAGTGAGCGGCAAAAGCTTTTTAATCGCTATATAGCCCTTGCGCCGTTCATCCGATACGACGCACCGACGACTCGACCCAATAATGGCGAATGGGCACAGGCTGGTATTCCCCGTATTATTGCCATTACCCTGCTTGGCTCCGCGGGTGAGAAATGGCTGGGGCATTTGCCTGTTGTGGCTTTTGGCATTAATCACAAAACAGCCCAATATCAAACAGCAACCTATTCCTATCGACTCCTGAATAACTTCGGTCTGCACTACAATTATAATGCGGACTTGAAAGCGATAAAACAGCCCCTGACCGTAATGGTTGGAGAAAATGACGAGTTGTTTTATCCGCAGAAATATTTGTCCCTGTTTGCTGAAGCCCAGCCTCATGCGGAAATACGTATTGTTCCCGCTGTCGGACATGTCACTTTGACCACCGAACCGCTTGGACTGGCGATGATTGCGGAAGCGGTATTGCATTAATAACCATTTTTGAATCTCGCAGTATCAAAGGGCGGGTTAATTGCAAAAGACGCGGCGCGTTTGGAAATAACCTAAAGGTTACTCGGCGCGTCCTGCATCATAATGTAGGGACTGTTCCCCGAACCGTCCG
>CAYULE010000026.1:0-3994 GCA_964445385.1 uncultured Smithella sp. | reverse complement strand
GTCCGAATTCATTAAAACGAAATGAGGAAAACATGACATATAACCGACTGAAAAATGAAAAGAGTCCCTATCTTCTCCAACACGCACAGAATCCTGTGGACTGGTACCCCTGGGGAGAGGAGGCATTTGAGAAAGCATTAAGGGAAGACAAGCCTGTCTTTCTTTCAATTGGTTATTCCACCTGTCACTGGTGTCACGTTATGGAGCGTGAATCCTTTGAGGATGAAGCGGTCGCCGTGCTGCTCAATGACACGTTTATCAATATAAAAGTTGATCGTGAAGAGCGTCCTGATATTGACGCGGTCTATATGAAGGTATGCCAACTGATGACACAAAGCGGCGGTTGGCCTTTGACGATTATGATGATGCCGGATAAAAAACCATTTTTTGCCGCCACCTATATCCCCAGGGAAACAAGATATGGCCGGGTCGGCCTGCTGGAGATGATTCCGGAAGTTCAAACCCTCTGGCGGACGAAACGCGCGGATGTCCTTTCCGCGGCATCGGACATTACCAGAGTCTTGCAACAGCCGACAACCGGTAAAACAAAAGATATCGGAGAAGAAACCCTGCACCGGGCTTACCGTTCACTTTCGATGAGCTTTGATAAAACCTTCGGTGGTTTCGGTAAGGAACCGAAATTCCCATCGCCTCACAATTTCTTTTTTCTTTTGCGCTACTGGAAACGAACCGGTGAGAATCAGGCTTTGCGGATGGTGGAAGACACGCTGCATAACATGCGGCGAGGAGGAATTTATGATCACATCGGTTTCGGTTTTCATCGCTATTCAACGGATTCCCGCTGGATTGTTCCTCATTTTGAAAAGATGCTCTATGATCAGGCGTTGATGGCGATAGCTTTCATTGAGCTTTATCAGGCGACCGGGCAAAAAGAATACGAAACCTCAGCCCGTGAAATATTTACCTATGTATTGCGTGACATGACGGACGATCGGGGTGGCTTTTATTGCGCTGAAGATGCGGACAGCGAAGGTGTCGAAGGGAAATTCTATCTATGGACGGAAGAGGAAATCTTCAGCGTTCTTGCCAAAGACGAGGCGGATTTGTTTTTATCTCAATTCAGGCACGTTGATGACCTGTCGGTGCCGGGGATGCAGGAAATACCCGCAGGCCATTTCATCCCGCATCTCAAGCCGTCACCAGGCGTCGATTCCCGGGACCGACTGACACAGCAGGACCGCAAATTGGAGGACATTCGGCAAAAACTGTTTACGGTTCGGGAAAAACGGGTACACCCGCATAAAGACGACAAGATTCTGACGGATTGGAATGGTCTGATGATAGCGGCGCTGGCCCGCGGCGCGCAGGTTTTCGATGAACCGGCTTATGCAAAAGCCGCTCTGGGAGCCATGGACTTTATTCTAACGGAAATGACAGGGCAGGATGGCAGGCTTTTACACCGGTTGCGGGAGGGTCAGAGCTCCATTCCCGCGAATATCGATGATTATTCGTTTATCGTGTGGGCGCTTCTGGAACTCTATGAGGCAACGTTTGAAACGAAGCATCTGCTCAAAGCATTGGAGTATCAGACTCACTTATTTGCTTACTTTCGGGATGATCAGAAGGGTGGCTTCTACTTTACGCCCAATGACGCGGAAAAGCTGTTGACGCGACCGAAAGAAATTTATGACGGCGCCATCCCCTCGGGAAATTCAATAGCGTTTATCAATACATTGCGTTTATCAAGGATCACCGGAGATGCTGAGATGGATGAAAGAGCACACGAAATATACAGAGCTTTTTGTGAACAGGTGGATGTTATGCCGACTGCCTTTACGCAATTCCTCTCCGGGCTGGATTTTGCCATCGGTCCGGCAAGCGAAGTGATCATTGCCGGGAACAGGGATCATTCGGACACGCAGACGCTTCTCAGGGCATTAAGAAGAAGCTTTGTGCCGAATAAGATTGTTGTATTACGACAGGAGAGTGCGGAGCCACGGGAAATAGAAACCATCGCGCCTTATACGCAATCGCATTCAAGCATCAATGATCAGGCGACCGCCTACGTCTGCAGGAATTTTACCTGTTCCCTGCCAACGAACGATCCGGCACAGATGTTAGAACTTTTGAATGTAAAACATTAATTGTAGGGAACGGTCTTGCCACCCGTATGGGTGGTCACAACCGTTCCCTACTAAAGTGATCTATTTCCCCAGGCAGCTTGATTTTCCCTTTCCTCTGCCTTCGTTGGTTTCTTTGGTTAAGATGCCGTTTTCAAACGTCAGGGCGTAGATATAATCATTGTCTCCGCAATTGTAGCGCCAGATATCCACCTTATTGGCGCATTTTTTGGATTTTACGATTCTCCCGTTTTTGTCCGTACGGAGTGATACCTGACGTCCTTCGCAGGACTTTTCTTTAGAGGCTGGTTTGCCGCATGTTACCGTGACCTGCATCTTTGTATCGCCGCTGGAGACCAATCCGGAGCCGCAACGAAAAGCAAAGCTTTCAACTGCCAAAAAGCATAAAATGAATAAGCAAAAGAAACTGATTTTGATGATCTGCATAAGCATTCCCCTATTTGATTATATTTATTTTCCCAGGCAATCGGATTTCCCTTTTCCGCTTCCTTCCGTTGTTTCTTTCACTAATTTGCCATCTTCGAAGGTCAGCGCATAAAAGTAATCATTGCCGCCGCAATTGTAATACCATATTTCAAGCGTGTTGGGGCACGCATAGGTTTTCTTCGAGCAGATAATATCTTTAGAGGTTGGCTGGCCGCAAGTTTCAGCGACCTGCATCTTGGTGTAGCCGGTCGTGACCAGGCCTGTCCCGCAACGAAAAGCCAATCCCTCGGCACTGAATAAAAACAAAATAGTAATGCTGAATAAGACAATTTGAAAGGTTTTCATTGCTCATCCTTTTTGCTTGGAGTCGTTAATAAGCAAAAGGTATTCATACTTGTAAAGATCATTAAAAAACTGCTGAATGATTTCCTGCTCGTCTGAAAGAGGAGTGGCCGAGCGCAGTGCGGCTTGAACTTTATCGTTCGATACAATGGGCAAAATGTCAATATATTGTCCGCGAAAAACTTTGTAGTGGAATGCCCGGGCTATCTTTTCCAGGCGGGAAAATTTAATGGTGTATTCCGTGTGCCCCTGAAGCGAAATTTTTTCAGGTGTTCCGGACGCGGTAAAGTTTCGATGAGGATAAAAGGGATTGCTCAGTGACGCTTCGCAACTGTGCTCACTTAAATAAATATAGGGGATGCCCGCACCGCATAGTTTATCCACCGCTTCCAGAGCTCCGATATTAATATTTTCGGTGGGGGTAAATTCGAGAGAAAATTCTTCTTCGTAATCCATAATTCTATTAACAGCGCGAATGGTATCAGGAGTATTTTGATTTGGTCGATCTTGCTCAAAGACCAGCGTGGGAAAATCGCCAAGATTTTCATTGAGAATAGCCAGATCAAAGGTGCGAAGATCGGATGTGACCGTTTTCAGAAAATCCATTTCCCGAAATTTCACGGGAAATCCGGTTAATGTTTCCTTTTGCTTTTGCAGGAGAACGGGCGAAATATCCAGCATGGTTGCCTGAAGGTTAGGGGCAAGGGTTAGAAAGTCTTTCATGACATATCCCAGGCCGCCGCCCACTTCCAGAACGTTTTTTAAGTGCTTAAGAGGAATTTTCTTTTCCAGAAAGCTAAAAAGGTGCGCGCCGAAAGAAGCGTTATGTTTCAATACGAGGCGACAGGGACTGTTTTCCGGGTGGAGCGCGTTTGTGACTGTGAGCTCCCAGCCCAGCGTCTTCAACGCATTCATGTGATAATCATCTGTTGTGTTTAAATAATAGCCCATCTGCCTATAATATTTTATTTGAGACCTTTGAAAAATGCCATTTCACCGTCATTCCCGCGCATACCCTATAGGGCACGAGTGCGGGAATCTAGAAAACAATTGAAAATACTGGATTTCCGCCTCCATGGGAATGACAACATTGTTGTTTTTATGTAGTTAGCAAAGCGTTCTAT
>CAYULE010000025.1:15973-21054 GCA_964445385.1 uncultured Smithella sp. | reverse complement strand
ATCATCCCTTCTATTCTTTGCAGCATCAGATGAATAGTTTGTTTGATGATTTCTTCTCCGGATTTGACGTCGCGCCACGCTCCTTCGGCACGAGTGCATTTGGAGCGTTCATGCCATCGATCGATGTTAAAGAAAGCGATAAGGATTTTACCATTCGTGCGGAACTTCCCGGTGTGGACGAAAAAGATGTTGACGTAACGGTAACCCCTGATGCAATTACCATCAAAGGTGAAAAGAAAGAAGAAAAGGAGGACAAAGGCAAAAATTATTATTACATGGAACGATCCTACGGATCATTTAACCGCGTAATTCCTCTGGCCGTAGAGACAGACGCCAATAAGGCGGAAGCAAGTTTTAAAAATGGTGTTCTGAACATCACCATTCCGAAAAGCGCCTCTGCTAAAGCTAAAGGAACCAAAGTTCCCATCAAAGCAGCATAAGCTTAAAACATAACCGCCGTCTTTCTTGCGAAGGGCGGCGGTTTTTTATGATAAAATGTTAGACGTTGAAGCGAAAGTTGATGATGTCTCCGTCCTGAACGATGTATTCCTTGCCTTCCAGGCGCAAACGCCCGGCAGACTTGACCTGGGTTTGCGATCCGCTATGCGCGATGAAATCGTCATAAGACATGACTTCGGCTTTGATAAAGCCGCGTTCAAAATCATTGTGAATGGCGCCGGCAGCTTTGGGTGCCTTTGTCTCCACAGGAATTACCCAGGCTTTAACTTCATCTTCACCAACGGTAAAAAAGGACATGCGCCCCAGGAGAGAAAAAGCCGTTCGGATGATCCGGCCAAATGCAGGCTCAGCAATACCCATAGACGACAAAAAATCCTTCTGATCGGCAACGTCGAGTCCCGCCAGTTCCACCTCGATCTTGCAGCAGATGCCCATGACAGGCTCAGAAAGATTCGCGGCCTTGGCAAAGTCGTCGGCAAACGAAAGATTGTCTTCGGCCACGTTGAGGACGACCAGTTCCGGTTTGATCGTCCAGAAAGAAAAGCTCTTCAGAGTAAATACTTCCGTGGGCGTGAGCCCCGCCGCACGCAACGGCTTACCCGCTTCCAGACAATCTTTTAATTTGGGGAGAAGGTCGTTTTGCGCCGTTTCCTGCGGCGAAATCGCTTTTTTGGACATTCTGACAAGACGTTCCAGCTTTTTTTCAATGATTAAAAGGTCGGAAAGAACCAGTTCGTCTTCCAGTTTACGATAGGCGTCCAGGGCGATTGAAACATCCGGCAGGGAAAAGCCATCGACCACATGCAGGATGCCATCTGCGCCGCTGAGGTTCTGACGGATCGCTTCCCATGGATGCTCGCCTACGGCGTGTACATCGCTGAATGGGACTTTGGCCGGTGATACTTTAACTGGTTTGTAGATCTCGACCAGTTTATCAAAACGCTCATCCGGTACGGACGCTTGACCGCGGACAACCGTTTCGTTGTGTGACTGGCCGCTTTTCACGCCAGTCATAATTTCAAACAAGGTGCTCTTCCCGCTCTGGGGAAGGCCAAGAATACCCATTTCCATTATTTGAATTCCTTTTCAATTCTCATCATCGCTTCTTTCAGCCGTTCATCCGGGACGGTGAGGGAGATGCGGACAAAGCCTTCGCCGTATTGGCCATAGGCTGTACCGGAGGCAACGACAACGGCGGTTTTATCAAATAACCGATTAGTGAATTCCAGGGACGTCATCCCTTTGGGCACCGGCACCCATAGATAAAATGTGCCGCGTGGCGGATTAAAATCAATGCCGATTTTTTTAAGCGTTTTCAAAACCAGTTCCCGTCTGCGTCCGTAAATAGAGAGCATTTCTTCGATAAATCCTGCTTCATTATGCAAAGCCTGAATTCCGGCAAACTGCACAGCATTAAAAATGCCGGAATCAGTATTTTCTTTGACTTTGCTGATGCCGGCAATCAGGTCAGGGTTGCCACACGCCAGCCCCAGCCGCCAGCCACACATGTTAAACGGTTTGGAAAGCGAGTTCAGTTCAATACCCACATCTTTTGCCCCGGGTGCCATGAGAAAACTGATACGCTCCTGTCCGGCAAAGACGATTTCCGTGTAAGGATTATCATAACAAACGGCAATGTCATACTCACCGGCAAAGGTCACCAGCTTGTTTAAAAAGTCCAGCGTGGCGCAGGCGCCCGTCGGATTGTTCGGGTAATTCAAAAACATCGCGGTGGCTTTTTTGGCCACGTCTGTGGGAATGTCTTCCAGCACCGGCAGATAATTATTCTGCGGGAGGATGGGAACATTATAAGGAACGCCCTCACCCATCAGAATGCTGGATCGATACGCCGGATAACCGGGATCGGTCATTAAAACCGTATCTCCGGGATTGACGCGCGCCAACACAAAGTGATGGCAGCCTTCCTTGGACCCGATGAGTCCCAGGATTTCGTTTTCAGGGTTTAAGCTGACACCATATCGTTCGGCATACCAGCGGGCAATCTCCTTGCGGAAGGCCAGCATGCCTTTTTCTTCGTCTGTGGGGTAGCGGTGATTTTGCGGATCACGAGCCGTCCTGCACAGTTCATCAATAATAGAATTCGGCGTGGCTTCTACCGGGTCGCCAATGGCCAGCGATATCACGTCCACACCTTCAGCTCTGGCCTTATTGATTTTTTTCCTCAGCTCCATAAATAAATATGGAGGGATCTTCTTTAATCTATCCGCAGTTTGCACAGTAATCGTTCCTCCCTGGTTCGGTCATTTATACGCTTCTTCAAAAAGCATCCCCTGATAGACCATTTTCACTTTCCCTTCAAGATATATTTCCTTAAAAACGCCATCCCGGCGGGAAAAATAAACTCGTAAGATTTCACCGCTTTGCACGGTCACATCAACCGGCGAATCCACCAAGTTGCGTCCCGCAGCGGCAAGAACAGAGGCGACAACCCCGGTGCCACAAGCGAGCGTTTCATCTTCCACGCCGCGTTCGTAAGTTCTGACTCTCATTTTATGCCGGTCAGACACCAGAGCAAAATTCGCATTGGTCCCTCTAGGCTGGAAGGATTCATGTCGACGAATTTTCCTTCCGGTTGCGACGACGTCACACGCCTCAATGGATGTGACAAAACAAATGGCGTGAGGCACACCCGTGTCGATATAGTCCAGAAGATATTCCTGACCGTTCAGCGGAATCACTTGCCCGATGATTAACGGGGAAGGATCGGTCAGCCTGGATTTAACGACATCGCCACGCACCTCGGCGCTGATGATTCCGGCAATGGTTTCAAAGGACATGTTTTCTCGCGCAATTCCCCGAAGAAAGGCATAACGCGCTACACAACGGCTGCCGTTGCCGCACATTTCTCCCATGCTGCCATCTGAATTGAAAAACTGCCACTTGAAATCAACAGACGTTGACGGCTCAATCAAAAAAAGACCATCCGCCCCCACAGAAACTTTACGCGCACAAATCCGGCGTGCGAAAGTCGGCAGGTCGCCAACATCAAGCGACAGGTCGCGGTTATCGATAATGATGAAATCATTGCCGCTGCCGCTCATTTTACAAAAGCTGATTAAATGTGGTTCATCCCGGTTCATCTTTTATGTTTCCTGAACGATATCTTCCTTGCGGTTGAGCGATCTTGTTACGCGCAGTACTTCCTCGGTCGTCGTAATACCGGCCAGCACCTTTTGAATACCATCCTGCTGCAACGTAATCATGCCCTGTTTGACAGCCAGCTCGCCGATCTGATTGGCGTCGGATGTCTTTAACACCAGCCTTTTGATATTATCATCCACGATCAGTATTTCAAAAATCGCCGACCGCCCGCGGAAGCCGGTCTGCATGCAAAGGTTACAGCCTTTTTTGCGGTAAAAGGTATTGTCCCGCAACACCGATGGATTGAGGCCGAGATTCGCCAGGGTTTCTTCATCCGGGGTGTAAACTTCCTTGCAATGCGGGCAAAGAACGCGGACAAGACGCTGCGCGATAATCGCCACAACCGAAGAGGTCACCAGGAAAGGCTCAACCCCCATATCAATCAGTCGCGTTACAGCGCTGGAGGCATCATTAGTGTGGAGCGTCGAGAAAACCAGATGGCCGGTTAATGATGACTGGATGGCAATTTCAGCGGTTTCCCGGTCGCGGATTTCGCCGATCAGAATAACGTCCGGGTCCTGACGAACGATGGAGCGAAGCCCGGCGGCAAAGGTCAGATCAATTTTGGGATTGACCTGAATCTGTCCTACACCGTCCATTTGATATTCAATCGGGTCTTCAATCGTAATGATGTTGATTTCCGGCCGGTTGATGGTGGAAAGCGCTGCGTACAGCGTGGTGGTCTTACCGCTGCCGGTGGGACCGGTCACCAGAATGATGCCGTACGGTGATTTGATCAGACGGTTGAGCAACCTGATGCGGTCATCATGCATTCCCAAGTCCGACAGCATCAGGATGTTGCCGGACTTATCCAGAAGACGCAGGACCACCCGTTCGCCGAAAGCGGTGGGCAGCACGGAAACACGTACATCAACCAGGCGGTCGGCAATCTTTAACTCAATCCGGCCGTCCTGCGGCAAACGTTTTTCGGCGATGTTGAGTTTCGCCATAATCTTCAGGCGGGACGTGAGCGGCGATTGAATCCGGCGCGGCAGACTGAGAATATCATATAAAATGCCGTCAATCCGGTAACGGATTTTTAAATTGCCGGAATAGGGTTCAACGTGAATATCACTGGCCCGGTCTTTGATAGCCCCGGAAACCAGCAGGTTCACCAGTTTGATAATCGGGGCGTCGCTGGTTTCATCAAGCAGGTCGGCCGTCTCGCTGATTTCCGAAATGAGATCATCGGCGGTTGCGTCGCTCATTTCTTCGAAGTAATCTTTGGCGGAAGAACGGCTCATGTCATAGGCGAGATTAATGGCAGCCGTAATCGCGTCCTGTGAAGCCAGAACCACCGGCAGATTCTGTGTTTGCAGAAGCAGCCTGAGATCGTCAGCCGGCTGAAAATTCACGGGATCATTGACGGCAATCACCTGGGATTCAGAGGTAATAATCGGAACCATCTTGTGTTTTTTTAAATAATGGATCGGGACGCTTTGCGTAAAATCGATGTTGAT
>CAYULE010000025.1:14319-15873 GCA_964445385.1 uncultured Smithella sp. | reverse complement strand
ACTTCGCCCATGGATTCTCTTTTTTCTTCATAAAGCTTATCGGCGTCCTTTTGCGTGCGGACAATGTGCGGCGTTAAAAAGATATACAAGTTTGTCTTTTCCCGTTTCACCGACTTGGCCTTGAAAAGCCAGCCCAGTATCGGGATATCACCTAATATCGGAATCCGGGTCGTTGCTTCATCCGTGCTGTCGCCCACCAGACCACCGATGACCATGGTTTCGTTATCTTTAACCACAACCGTTGTTTTGGCCGTTCTTTTCAATGTGGTCGGTGTGGTATTTTTTGCATCGGAGGTTACCTTGGTCACCTGCTGCGATATTTTCAACCGGATGAAGTTATCCGCATTGATATGCGGTGTAATCGTCAGGATCACCCCGACATCCTTATACTCATAGGTATTATAATTTACCGGATATGCAGCCGTCGTTGAAGTGGAATCCTGACGGGTGATGTAGGGTACGTTCGATCCGACATTAATTTCAGCTTCTTCATTATCCAGTGTCAGAAGCTGAGGGGTGGAAAGAATGGACACATCGGCATCATTCTTGTAGACTTGAACCATCGCACCGATGGTGGGAAACAACACATCCCCGATTTTGATGCCCGCGCCAAGCATCCCCATGGAAAAACCGGCGGGGAGTCCCAGAAGGGTGCCGGCAGTGGTAGCGGTAGTAGTTAAGCTCGACAGCACACCGGTGCCTGAACCGGCATAGATTCCTGTTCCCGTACCGGGCTCACCGTTGATCGCACCCGTGCTTTTCGCGGCCGTCCATTCCACGCCCAGTTTGAAGTCTTTATTCGTTTTGACTTCCATAATCAGCGCTTCAATATAAACCATCGGCCGCGGCACATCGAGCTGTTTGATGATATTTTCCAGAACCTTATAGTCCTCGCGTTCCGCCATGATCACCAGGGTATTGGTGGCTTTGTCCGGCACAACTTGAACATTCTTGGACACCACCGGCGCGGCAACTCTGTGCGGCGCAGGCGTCCCACCCGCCGCACCCGGTTTACCGGTTGCACTTGTTGTGCTTTCTGCGGCTCCTGATTCTTTAATAATATTGTTGAGCACTTTGGCCAGATCTTCGGCAATACTGTTTTGCAGGCGATAGACCTGAATATTGGACTCGCCGCGTGGAACTTCTTTATCCATCAGTTCCGCCAGTTTGCGCACATTTTCCGTATCGGCAACACTGGCAAAGATGATCATTGAATTGGTTCTGGGATCGGCCACCAGCCGAATCGGCATCTGATTGGGACGGCGTTGCTGAAAAACGCTCGTCAAGGACTTGGTTACTTCCGACGCCGAAGCATTTACCAGGGGCAGGTAGGTGATCTGTTCACCCGCACCAGCGACATCCAGCGCCTTGATAATATCCTGCAACCGTCTGATGTTGGACAGATAATCGGTAATAATCAGAATACCCGCCGGCGGGTAGGAAAGCACCGAACTGGATTTGGAAATAATCGGATCCAGCACTCGCTTGACTTCATCGGAATTGGCCCGCTCCAGCGCAATGACCTGAGTGACCATTCTGTCATCCGTTCCGTGG
>CAYULE010000025.1:12424-14219 GCA_964445385.1 uncultured Smithella sp. | reverse complement strand
ACAAATACTTCAATATTCACGTTGTCAAAATCCAACGTGACATACTTATCGGCTTTTTTCCTTCCGTTAGACTTTTCTGCTGATTTTTCGGTTAATGGTTTATCTACCGCTTTGCGTGAAATGGTTTCATGGCCCGAAGCAGACGATGACGGCAATGCATCAGATGCGGCCCGGGGTTTCTCCGTCGCAACTGAAACTGGCTTTGTCATCGTCGACCCAGGTTTGGCCGGTATGCCTCCATCAATCCGTGCGGTCAATCCAAGCGCCGCTGAGCTCATAATCAGAAAAACCGCAGCGGCCAGATAAAATATTGATTTTTCAATGATGTTCTTCATAAGTACCATTCATTAATCCCGTGTCTGCATTATTTTGTTGAACTCGGACAGCTCGGCGATGCTTTTTAAATCATCGTCCCGGACCGCCCATTGCCTGGCTTCCGGATTAAACTTAATCGCGTTTTTCAGGTAAAACAGGCTTTGTTGCGTATCATTTTTCCGTGCATAAAGACAAGCCAGATTATAATGTGCGTCTACATAATTAGGTTTAATCCTGAGCGCATCATTAAAACGGGTAACCGCCCATTGGTATGCTTTCAGATTCATATAGACCACTCCAAGATTATTCAATGCCTGGATATGGTGTGGTTCTTTTTTAATAACCTTCTTATAGAGCGCTTTGGCTTCTTCCAGTCTTCCCTGATGCTGCTTTTGCAAAGCCTGCTGATAAATACTTTCCCGATCGATCAAGGCAGGTTCGGCCGGGGCTTCCTGCTTCAACGGGCTTTCATCCATCAATGTGTCTTGTTTGGTATCTTTCACCACTGCGGCCTGCTTTTTATCCGCGGAAACCGGCACGGCTAATTCAGCCAATGCATCGGGCCGTGGAACCCGCGTCTTCAGAGCATCCATGGACTGCCCGGGCTGAGTCGCCGTAATACCCGAACGGGAAACCAAGGGCACAGCCCGTTGCGTTTTGCGAACATCCGGCCAATAATGCAGAGCAACCAAGCCTGCGGCTAAGAAAAAAATGGCAATGAAACCTGCGGCTAAAATCCATTTTCTTCTGATAACGGGCTTGATGTCCTCGGTGGAAAGAATATGTTCGTAAGAATCGTAAGGCGATTCCTTTTCTTTCTGAACTTTGATTAAAGCGTCGTTTATGTAACTCATAACTCCCCACGGGTCAAGAAATTCCGGGCGTCTTTACGTGGTCAGACGCAGCCATAATTTTCGACCACTGCTGATGGTCTTCTGGAAATACTCACGGCCGATATCCCGCGCTGCATGGCGGATGACCCGGCGATCAATCCTGTTAATATTTTTTGTGTAAGCGATTAAAAGCGCCCGGTCGCAAAGCGCATTGACCCGGCGTGGAATTCCCTCTGAAAAATCATACACCAGCCGATGGGCGCCAGTGGTAAACTGGATTCTCCCGGGGCCGCCGGCGACACTCAAACGATGATCAATGTAGGCAACGACTTCGATCGCCGATAAGGGTTTCAGATCATAACGCACGGTAATTCTTTCGTTCAACTGACGAAGTGACGGCAGTGTCAGTGTCGCCTTAATCTCCGGCTGGCCGATTAAAATAATTTGCAGCAGCTTTTCTTTTTCTGTTTCCAGATTCGAAAGCATCCGGATTTGCTCCAGAACGCCATGCGAAAGATTCTGCGCCTCATCAATCAGCAGCACCGCGTTTTTACCGGCGGCAAAATTTTGCAGGAGAAATCCATTTAATGCGTCAATGCAGGCTGTTTTGGTTGCGGTCTTCCGGGGCATTTTAATGCCGAATTCCG
>CAYULE010000025.1:0-12324 GCA_964445385.1 uncultured Smithella sp. | reverse complement strand
TCAATGCAGGCTGTTTTGGTTGCGGTCTTCCGGGGCATTTTAATGCCGAATTCCGCGACAACGGCCTCCAGAAGCTCGACATCGGAAATCGCCGTATTGAAAATCAGGGCTGTCTCGACCGACGCATCCAGTAGAGTAAGCAGCGTGCGGCAAATGGTGGTTTTGCCTGTGCCGACGCTGCCGGAAATCAGGACAAATCCTTTCTTTTCTTTAATGCCGTATACCAGGTAATTGAGCGCGTCGCGATGTTGCTCGCTTAAAAACAGATAGCCCGGTTCAGGCGAAAGTTTGAAAGGATTTTCTTTTAAACCAAAATGCGAGGCATACATATCAAATCAATTCTCCCGGGTGGCCCTTTCAGTCAAAAGAATAGTTAATGGTTTCATTCTGTCCCCTGCGCAGCAGATTGACGGATACACTCCCACCGGCCTGCATCACATTCATCAACTGTAAAACGTCGTCGGCGCCTTCCAGTCTTTTATCATTCACATCCACAATAACATCGCCGTTGCGCAGCCCGAGCTTCTGATAAAGACTGCCCGGCACAATATTGGATACGACAAAACCCTGCTGCACACCATCCTTCAAGAACGGCTTGACGACCGCCTGGCTCATAATGGATTTCAAATCGCCCAGGCTCTGCGTCACATCCTGTTTACTGATGACAATGCGGTTTCCCCGTCCCGTGAACGAAGTTACAGAGTTGTCTTTAATCTTCATCACAAAGTCTTTGTCTCCGTTTTTCAAAACGGCCGTATTGCGAGTAATGCTGACCAGTCGGGCCGAACCGATCATTTCACCAATGCGGTAAAGCTTCTGCTTGCCTTTGCCTTTTTCTTCAACAATCGCATAACCCATGGATTCATCGACGGCTATCGTCCCTTTCAAATCAAAGGCCGTATATTCCTCACTGGGCAGAAGACTCCCGCCCGCATTGGCGCCGGCAATCGCTTTGAGCGTCGTTGCAAACAAATTGCGCTCCGTAATAATATGATAGCTTTCAGCGGACCGCGCCTGTGTCCAGGGCGAGGCCACGGCGGTGGAATGACTTTTAACAACCACCTTGCCATAAGCCATCCGCAAACCGACAATATTATAAAATATATCCACCACCAGAAAAGACAAAAGCGTAATCGTCACAACGATAAGGAACGGCTGGACGGCCTGTGTCAGCATCGATGGATCGGCCGGGATACTTGTCAGTTTCTCAAGCCTTTTTTTAATCATTTGTGCGATATTTGTCCACATATCCTTCTTGCCTTCTTACAACTGTCCGCGCCCTGCCCCGCCTTTATATATAGCGAAATAACGGACTGGCCAGCGTTCCACCCACTGTGACATTCATCTTAATTTTGGTCTTACCGGCAATCTCCATCACACCCTTTAAATTCAGCCGGCTGTCGGCCTGGCGATCCATCAACTGAATATTACCGCTGAAAAAGCAATTCATCTGCGGTCCATAAACTTCAAGCTTGTTGAACGTTACAACGCCGTTTTTCAATTGCGCCTGAATCTCGCCGCGGTCAAACTCAATGCGGCTCACGCCCAGAAAGGGCTCCGGCAATGGCAAGGCGCCCCGACTCAGATAAAGAGATAATGTCCCGGCAGGATTCCGGATCGCCGCATCCTTTGTCGTATAAAATACATTCCCCTTGATATGTCCCGTTATCCCTTTGAATAAGGGAAATCCGGCGGAACTGTACCGGGACAGGTCAATGTTCTGAAAACTGATTTTTAATTCAGCGGGCACATCCGTATGGCCCGAAGATAGAAAACCTGCGTGGCCGTCAAATTTACCGCTGTAAGCATTGCCTTTGAAATGGATCGTTTTGTGTTTCAGAAAAATGCTGAATGGATTGAATTGTAAATCCAGCAGTTCACCCTGGAAAAGAACATCCGCCGATGGTTGCACCGGGCGCAAGGTTAAATCTTTGAGTTTGATTCCCGAAGGCAAAGAGGGATGTAAAGCGCCGGCCTTCAGAGCATATCCGGCGGAGCCGGCGGCAGCCTCGATTTGTTGCAAGACCAGCGGAGAGGGGAAAAGGAGATAAAGAAAGATGCCGGTCACGCTTATCGCATAAACCGTCAGCCAGAGGATCTTATTCTTCAAAAAGCGCATGCGTCTATTGACCTCCCGAACGTGATTGAGAGGCCGGGGTATATGAAGCAATCAACAGCTGGGCGCTGATGTAATCCGGGCTTTCCTTCATTTTGCTGATCGTAATCCTTTTAATTCGGATCATCTCTGTCGGGGATTCTACGTGATACAAAAAGTCCGCAAGCTGTTTGATCGTTATGGTTTCCAGCTTCAGGTCAATCAGGTTTTCATCGAAGGACGGCGACTTAACGCCCTGCATGGAATTCATCTGCTTGATGCAGCCCTTCACATTGGCCGCCATCGCCTTCTTTTCCAGATAAGAAAACAACGTAAAATCAGCCCGACGCGAGGCAATCGCATATTTAATCCGCGATATTTGAGCATCCTGACCGGCAAATTCCGAATCGATTTTAACCATTTCCTCAAGCTTTTTTGAATGGGTCGCGATGGTTTTCTTCATTTTGGCTTTGGCGTCAAAGATCGGGAAAACGGCAAACTCCAGAAGCAGTGCGACGATCACAAAAACCGCCCCGCCTGCGACAATGTAGCGCTGTTTTGGATCCAACTTTGTCCAGTAAGCCTTCATCATTTCAGTTCAATCCTCAAATCAAAATTCACTTTGTCGGTTTCCCTGGCCAGGCTGGTGGAGCTAATCGTGATATTTTTAAAATATTTCGACTTCAAAAGCTCGTTTTTTACTTTGGTTACATCGTCAATTTTTTTTGCCTCGCCCTTGAGCAGAACGATATTTTTCTCATAATGCATATTCGTAATGATAATATCCAGCGCGGGTGTAATAAAGCCGGACAGGTCTTTTAATAATTCCAGAACGGGCGCCCCTGAACCGCTGTCATCCATTCCATACATTTTTTTGTCTTCGGCCAGTTTCGTTCGCAACTGATTAACCGGATCAGCCATCACGGCAGACGGCGAATTATGTTTTTTAAAAATCAAACTGATCTGATTTTTCAGATTGCTCGCCTGACGCGCCTGCAATTGATAATCAAGGACAAAATCAACCGCCGCCAGAAAGAAAATGATTCCGGCGATCATGGCTCCCAATTGCAATTGCTTTTTAAGATCGCCCCGGAGGACACTGCTAACCGCAAATCCTCCCTGACGAAAATTGAAAGATTTGCGTGAAGCAGCAGCTCTTTTCACGGCAGCCAGCGCCGTATTCATGAAAGGCGGCTGATAGAGGCCCTGGAGTTTTTCGTCGATTTCCAACTGTCCGTGCAGGCCGAAATCGAGAGCCTTCACCGGTGCGCCGAAAGCATTTTCCATTTCATCAACCAGCGGCTTAAATAAAGAACCGCCTCCGGTGAGTATAATCTCGGAAGGCGCGCTTTGCAGCGTTTCATTGAGCTTCATAAATTCAACGGTATTGGCAAGCGAAAGGCAAAATGCGCGGCAGGCCGCCAGAGCTCCGCTGGTTTTTGTTCCATAAGCAGCGTCAATTTTAACGGACTCGGCTTCCGATGGATCGCAGGATAAATCCCCGGCCAGCGCCTGGGTGACGGTGTTTCCGCCAAAAGCAAAAGAGCGAATCTGAACCAGCGCGTTATTTTCATAAAATACCGCAAAGGTGGAAGAAGCGCCGATATCCAGAAGAATGCCCGTGCCGGCCAGAACCTTTTGTTCCAGAAGCGGCAACGCCAGGGCAGCTGTTGAAATATCGATAGTGGATACATCGCCGATATGTTCCTCAACGACTGAAATGATTTTTTGGATTCTGTCTTTCCCGACCGCCGCCGCCAGGAGCCCGTTGTCGGGAAGATGCAGGTAGTCAACAACGACTTCTTCGATGGGTAGAGGCAGGAGCGGTTCCAATTCAAAAGGGAGGGTTTTCTTGATTTTATTTTCATCACGGAAAGGCAGGCGAATTTGACGAAACATGACCTCCGAGGGCTGCAGGGAGACAACACAGCGAATCCGCGGCAACGCCATCGGACGGATCGCTTCAGCCAGTTTCCTGACTGCCGCCTCCAGATCAACACCGTCTTCCAACCGCACCGTTTCGGAAATGAGAATCCGGGTACTCATCCGGCCATTGGCGTTCGCCAAAACAGCCTTAACCGTATCCGTCCCAATATCCAGGCCAAGAATGGTCTGCAACATTAATCCTGCCTCCAACTCATAATCTGGAAAGGATCACGCTGCATGACGCCGATGATGTTTTGTTGCATTTTATCCGACACTCCGGTTGAGTAAATCCTGAAGAAATTACTTTTTGCCACTTCAATTAACTCCGGTTTGATGGTCACATTCCCGATGCCGGGAACTGCTTTATACCAATCGACCGTAGACAGATCATTATTGGGATTTCTTCGGTATTCATCCATTCTATTGGCCACTTCGACCGTAATATCGGAAGAAATGGCGCGCAAAACCATTTTTGGCGCCGTGTTGAGGCTGATCTTCCCCGTGCCGTAAATGGTCACAAACTGTCCGAGAGCTGGTTTTTCTTTTGTCCCGGCAAAGAGTTCATTTGTGACGCCTTTTACCATAAGCAATTCCTCAATGCAATCGAGCGGTGCATTTTTCGCGGCATAGGGGGCCACCAGGGACGCATAATAGGGAGTTTCCGCACCTGCGCCGGCAACCTCGCTATTTAGATCGATCCAATCGATGATCGCGTCCACAATTTCCGTGGCCTGGCGTTGATCCAGATCAAACTCCGGCAGTTCTAAAAGCCGGATTAACAAACCTCTGATTTCGGTATCCACGATATCGCCGGTTACAAGTTTATTGATTGGAATCTTTCCTTTTTCATCTTCGATTCTGACCATGAAATAACCATTGGAAAATAACACCTTGGACTGGGCGGACAAGGCCTGAGCGTTTGCCCAGTCGTCGCTAAGGGTTTCATAGTCTTTCTTGGAGTTGATCAGCAAAGCCGCCGCGCCGAAGAATCCGGATTTGGCAATATACGTGAGTTTAATACCATCACTGGTATTGGCTGCCTGATAGATATCGGCGCGCGACGACCGGTTCAATTCCAGCGCGGCAGCCACAAGGATACTGATGATTAATATCACAGTTATCAGCGCGATGCCGGTCTGATTTTGTAAAATTTTGTTAATCCGCTTCATTTTCTCACCGGCAGGAAGACTTTGGTTGTAAATCGATAAGGTTTTTCAGCATCCCGGGCATTCACCAGAATCAGTTCGATTTGGACCCAGACAGGGGGCTTGCCTTTTTGCTGATCTGATGAGGACGTTGTATCCCAGGAATCATGTTCCTGCCCGCTTTCATCATAAAACTTGAAATCAATAGTCTGGAGGTTCTCACAAATAATCAACCCGCTGTCGACCTTTTTGTCTTTGGAAGGCTTGGCTTCCCTAATATCGGAACGCCAGAGTGAAAAACCGCCGTTTTTATCTTCCTTGACAAAATAGGCAATCGAAGCAGGAGAGCCGGTTTGCCCGTCTTCCTCAAACGTAAGATGAGCCGCCGACCAGACCTTAAGAGATCCAAAGTCACGGCTGCCGATTTTACTTTTTTCGGATTGCAGGACAAAGGCCTCACCAAAACGCTGCAATGAAGACAAATCCCTGCTCATTCTTTCCAGCGTAACACGCGCCATTTGATAGGCGCGGGAATCGTCGTCCAGCTCCTTGATGACCGTTAATGTCCCGCTGTAAGCGGCATAGATGGTTGTAAGAACGATACTTAAAATAGCGACAGCAATTAAAATTTCCAGCAGGGTAAAGCCACGGGAATTGCAATAAGGAAGGCATGATCTGTCAGACATGATTCACATCCCGATGGTCTTATACATAACAAGTTGGTAAGTGCCACCCCGGGTCAATGCTTTATTGAAGACAGATACTTCAATTTTTTTCAGCTTGGCAATCGGGGTATCCGTCACCTGGATCGACCATGCATATTCGGGATGGTCAGGGGTGAAATCCCCTTTTTGAGTTTGATTATCCAGTGATGTTCCGGCCTCAATATCGACCATTTTACTCTGCGCCAGAAACGCCGCCGTCGTCATAAAGCGCGACTCACCGGCCATGGAAATACTCTGCGATTGCATTTGAAAAACCGCCACCAGTGATATCGCCAGAATGGACATGGCGATCATGACCTCCAGAAGCGTAAAGCCGGATTGTTTCTTGTGCATTGCTCTTTCCTTATTTTGGCACATCCCTGCCTAAACCCTCATCCGGAGAAATTTCGACATACTTGTCATAAACAGCAGTGATTCCTAAAAAAGGATTCACAACCAGTGTCATCCGGTCTTCCTTTTCGGCCAGGTGCATGATCAGCGGTGAACAAATATTGTTCTTGCCGAATTTGATTTTAACTTCTCCACCCGTAATCTTTTCTTTTTTCTGATTGACAATATCCAGAATGGCAACCCCGGAGGGCAGCTTTTTCGTCTTCTTTTTGGCGTCATTTTGCTTTTCCGGAGTCATATCGGGCGTGATGACATAGTAGCTTACGCCGGGAATATCCAGCAGAAGGATGTAATCGACCTGATCCCGAACCGCATCCACCCGCAGTTGACGTTCAAGACCGATGAACTGGCGTGAAGCCTTCTTCAGATTATTAACGGTCATGGCGTCGCGTGTCGTGGGCATCGCGAGGGCCAGAACCATGCCGATGAGCGCGATGACGACGATCAACTCAACCAGCGTAAAACCGGAAGGCGCCATCGTTATTCTTTCTGTTTTCAGGGAACACAATTCAGTCGACTTCCCAGTTATTGATATCCTTATCAAAGTCCGCACCACCCACTTCCCCGTCGGCGCCCATAGAACTCAAATCAAAATCGCCGTGGCTGCCGGGGCAGACATAAACAAATTCATTTTTCCAGGGATCCTTGGGCACCTTTCCTTTTTCCAGATAGCCTCCTTTACGCCAGTTTTTCGGAAGCGTGCCGGCCGTAGGCTGTTCCACCAGTGCCTTCAATCCCTGTTCCGTTGACGGATAACTGCCGTTATCCAGCTTGTACATTTTCAGCGCGGTTTCCAGCGTCGCGATTTGCGTACTGGCAACCTGACGTTTGGCCGTATCCGATTGACCGATAAAACGTGGCAGAATAATACCGGCCAGCAGTCCTAAAATAACAATGACCACCATCAACTCGATCAGTGTAAAACCGGATTCTCCGTTTTTATTTTCTCTGCTTTTTTTCATAATCGACCCTCTAAGTTTTTTATTTCACCAACTGGTTCATCTCAAATATCGGCAACAAAATCGAAAAAACGATAAAACCGACAAGCAACCCCATCACCAGAATCATAATCGGTTCCAGCAAAGACGTCATCACCATAACATCCGATTGTGCTTCCGTTTCATACGCCATAGCAATACGGTTGAGCATTTTTTCCAGCGATCCGGTCTGTTCTCCAACGGCGATCATTTCCGTCACCATCGGCGGAAAAAGGCCGCTCTGTGCCAGTGGCGCGGCCAGGCTCTGGCCTTCTTCCACCTCTTTTGCCGCCCGCTCGATCGTCTCGCTGATGATAATATTATTGACGACGTTGCGGACAATTTCCATCGCCGCCAGAAGCGGAACGCCGCTTTGGAGAAGCGTCGCCAGTGTGCGCGAAAACCGCGCGATGGCAATCTTGAGATTCACCGAACCCCAGATGGGCGCTTTCAAACGAACCGAATCCCAGAAGCGCCGGCCGGCGTCCGTGCCCGCCGTCAGATATCTAAAGGCGGCAATCCCCCCAAAGGTAAGCAGGAAAATCAGCCACCAGAAAGATTTCAGAAAGTTACTGATCGCGATCAGGATGACCGTGATCAGCGGCAGCGTTTGTTTCATATCGGTAAATATGCCTGTAATTTTCGGAACCACAAAAGTCATGAGCAAAAAAATGACCAGAGAACCGACCAGCAGCATGATCATCGGGTAGGCCAGAGCGGAGCGGATCTTGCTCAAGAGCGCCTGCTGGCCTTCACTGAAATCGGCCAGACGCTCTAAAACCAGGTTAATGGTTCCGGAGGCTTCACCGGCCTTAACCATATTAATGTAGAAAGGTGGAAAAACACGTGGAAAATTTTCCATGCTGGAAGTCAGACTTTTCCCTTCATTGAGATCGGCCCGGATCTGCGCCAAAATTTTTTGCAGGAGCGGATTTCTGGTCTGCGCGAGGAGAACGGAAAAAGAGGGCACCAGCGGAATACCCGCCCCCAGCAGTGTGGAAAGCTGACGGGTGAATATGGAAATCTCTTTGGCCGAAACCTTCTGAAAAAAATTGACTTCCAGAACACCGGTTAAAGCCGAGTTTTTTTTCTCCCGGGCCTGATGAATTTCGACAGGATAAATACCTTCTTCACGCAACTGCTGCCTGGCTACTGATACGCCGGGAGCATCCACAAACCCTTTGCGCTCGCGTCCTTTTTCATCTAATGCCACGTATTCATAGACACTCATCCGTCAGTGCTCCGCAAAAAACAGTTAAATATCAAGAGTTAATTCACTTAACATACTTTATGACAGGATTCAACGAATTGTACGACAGCAATGCTTTTTGTAATGAGCTGACAAACTTTGAATCATTAGTAAAAGCATGTTATATAAAAACATACCAAGGAGATCAATCATGACGGACGGATCAGCCCGCGAAGGATTCATCACAAAAATTGAAGCCCTGGAGAAGGAGCTGCAAGAAGTCCGCGCCCAGGGAGATGTTTTTCGTCAGGAAGCTGAAATTTATAAAAATCTCATCAATATGTCACAGGGATCCATTACGATTACCCGCGCTGTCGACGGCGTCTTTCGTTTTGTCAATGACACCTTCTGCAAGTCAACCGGTTACAGCCGCGACGAAGTTCTGGGACGTAAATCAACAGACCTGAACATTTTTGACGACCCGTCACAACGGAAACGCCTTGCTGAAATGATCCGGTCTCAGGGACGATTGAACGGCGTCGAAGTCAACTATCGGGCAAAGGACGGCCACATCATAGAATCTCTGGTCTCCGCCGCCCCCATTCATTTTCGTGGTGAATATTGTATCATGCTTAACACCACCGGAATCGCCAACCTCAAAAAAGTCCAGAGGGAACTGCAGGAATCCGAAGAAAGCTATCGGAGTGTCATGGATCTGGCTCCCGATGTCATCAGTATCACCGACATAGAAGACGGCCGCTACATGCAGATCAATAAGGCATTCTCTAAAATAACGGGGTATTCCGCCGAGGAAACGATTGGCCGTACAATTAATGACTTGAACCTGTATGTTCATCCCGGCGACCGGGATCAGATTATAAAAATTGTTCGCGAAAAGGGTCAAGTGGATTCCATGGAATTCGACTTTCGCATCAAGTCCGGCAATGTACGCCATGGCCTCAGTTCCGTCCGGCCGATCCGATTTCAAGGTAAATCGTGCATCATGTTCATGACCAAAGACATCACCGATTCGATAAAAGCCAGAGAGGCTCTCCGGCAAAGCGAACAAACCTATCGCCTCCTGGTCGAGAACGCTTATGAAGGTATTTGCATCACACAAAACGGCATACTGACATTCGTCAACACCAGAATGGAGGAACTGACGGGCTACGGCGCCGAAAAACTGTTCACCGTCTCTTTTGAAACATTGGTTCATTCCGACGACCGGCAGGAAATTGTGGCATGGATGAAGCGGATTGAGGAAGGAAAAGAAACGGAACTCTGTACTTTCCGACTGATCAACAAAAAAGGAGAAACGTGCTGGTTTGAATTAAACGCCGTGCCCATTGAATGGGAAGGTCATCCGGCTATTCTGCATTTCCTTCGTGATATCAGCCTGCAGAAGAAGATGGAAACACAACTCATCCAGGCCGGCAAGATGGAGGCCCTGGGTACGCTTGCCGGCGGCATCGCTCATAATTTCAACAACATGCTCATGGGTCTTCAGGGACATATCGCTTTGATGCTGCTGGAGATGGATCCTGGTCACCCCTACAGCGAAAGATTGAAACAGATGGAATCCATTATCCGGGATGCCGCTCACCTCACCAGAGAGTTGCTCGGTCTGGCCCGCGGCGGAAAATATGAAGTCAAGCCCTCCAATATCAATCACCTGATCGATGTGACTTCCGATTTATTCGGACGGACAAAAAAAGAAATTCGCATCCGCCAGTCTCTTCAGTCGGATATCTGGACGGTGGAAGTGGATCGGAACCAGATCGAACAAGTCCTTCTAAATCTGTTTGTGAATGCATCGCAAGCCATGCCCAGGGGGGGCGATCTCCTGATTGACACGCAAAATGTGCATCTGGACTCCTATTATGTGCAGCCTTACGGTGTTGCACCCGGCCGATTTGTGCGGATTTCCGTTGCGGATAATGGCGTCGGGATGGACGCGGAGACTTTGAAGTGTGTTTTCGATCCTTTCTTCACCACGAAGGAAATCGGCAAGGGTACCGGTCTGGGTCTGGCGTCCGCTTATGGCATTATCAGAAATCACGGAGGCATTATTAATGTTTATAGCGAAAGAGATCGCGGTACGACATTTACTATTTATTTGCCCATTTCGGAGAAAGCTATTCCCCGCGAAACACCGCTGCCGGATGAAATCGTAGCCGGCACGGAAACTATTTTACTCGTGGACGATGAGGAAATGATCCTCCAAGTCGGGAAAGCAATCCTGGAAAGGGTGGGTTATCGGGTCATGACAGCGGCAAGCGGCGATGAAGCCGTCAGCATTTATGGGCAGTATCACGAGCAGATCGACCTCGTGCTTCTTGACATGATTATGCCTGATATCGGCGGCGGCGACATATTTGATCGCCTGAAGGCCATTGACGACAGGATCGTTGTGCTGCTCTCCAGCGGTTACAGCATGAATGGTCAGGCCAAAAAGATCATGGATCGGGGTTGCCGGGGGTTCATCCAAAAACCATACAGCGCAGTCGATCTCTCCAGAAAGTTGCGTGAGATTCTGGATGCCCCGCTTCCGGAAACGCTTTGAACCGGAATTGGTTCTTTGTCAGGCTTCCTGCTGGCCGTGAAGCCATTGCATCGCGGCATTTCTGTCTTTAAACAACCGGATTTGCCAGCCTCGATTCCGGCAGATCGTTTCGTAGAATACCATCTCTTTGGCGGTAGCCGCATCTTCCGAAATCAGGCACGCCAGCTTCACTGTTTTGGGAACATTAGATTTTTCGTAAATCCCGGGGAAAAAATCGAATACTTCAACAATATTGGCCTGAACAACCAGATTGGCGCAATCCGCAAAATAAAGATGCGTATGATGGATTCGTCCCAATTCCATCGCTTCCTGAATCTGCTTAAGACACTCCTTATATTTAAGATTCCCTGTGTTTTCGATTCTTACAATGCCTTCATCGTCTAGAAATCCAATTGTATATGGCACTTTCCACCTCCTGTGGTCCGAACAAATTGTAAAAAACCGCTGATAGACCTATTGATGAACCATGGCGTCGTCTTGTTAACGGAGTCTGCCTGCGGACCGATAAAACATCCATTCCGAATGCAGCAACTGATTTTATGATGATGCGTCTTGGCATGGAATTATAGGAGACAAGGTATTGTATGTCAATAAAAGACTGGCCCTGAGATGAGGAGGAAAAAATTCCTTTGAGAGAGTCAAAGACATTTCCGGCAAACGCCACTGTCACTTAAATAATTCATCAATTTTTCGTTTTACCTTCATCATCGCTTCACACAGGTGGTTTATCTTGCCTTCCAACGATGGACAGAAACCATCGAAAACCCGTTCATCAAGGAGGAAGTGTTATGAAGGCAATACTCAACGTCATCTTATCGATTGTCCTGTTGTTTATCTTTTTTCCGTCGTCTGTCCTGGCCGAGGTCAGCGGCGACAAAACCCTGTCGCCCTATTTTTTTGTTAAAGACGGCGATGCTTCGGTGGACCAGTTTCCGCTGAAAGAGACAAAGGCCGATGTCCACATCAGCGGTATGATTGCCGATGTTGTCATTACGCAGCGTTATGTCAATGAAGGTTCACGCGCCATCAACGCGCGTTATGTTTTCCCCGCCTCCACCCGCGCGGCGGTTTACGGCATGAAAATGAAGATCGGCAATCACATCGTCACCGCCAAAATTCAGGAACGGCAGGCGGCCCAAAAAGCTTTTGAACAAGCCAAACAGGAGGGAAAAAGCGCCTCCCTGCTGAATCAGGACCGTCCGAATGTCTTTACCATGAACGTGGCCAATATTATGCCCGGAGACAAGGTGGACATTGAACTTCGTTACACGGAACTGCTCATCCCGACAGAGGGGACCTATGAATTTATGTATC
>CAYULE010000024.1:1397-21984 GCA_964445385.1 uncultured Smithella sp. | reverse complement strand
AATGTAAATCCTTCCGCTTCTTCGGCTTCCACTTTCCGGAAAGGCATATTGGTAACCACAACCTGATCGCCTCGTTGAGCGTTAATTCCGGCCGATTTCCGCACCAGGTCTTCCAATGATTCAATTTCGTTTTTAGCCAGCGCCTGATAGACTTCTTCGTTTTTCTCGTTTTTCTTGTACTTGCCGTCCACCAATACGGCTATCGACAATTTCTTCGTTTCTCCTACCGGCATTACCGTTTTGCTGACGACTTTATTAATTTCATAATTGATGATTTCATCGAGTTTTTCTTTTTTAGGATTTTCTGAAACAGCGCCGGCCGGGTTCACTGCATTTTCCTTTTCCGAATTACGCTGTGTGCTGCGAACGACCTGAGCTTCCGGATTATAAGTTTCCTCCGTCTTTTCCATAATGCGAAAATCAAGCTCCGCGGTTACCCTGACTGCGACTTTACCCGGCCCGACAACATTTTCCAGCATGGTTTGAATACGCGCCGCCAGATCCTTTTCCATATTCCGCTGGAAATCGATCTGCTGGGCGGTCAGTTTAGAAAGTTTGCTGTCATTTTGCTTGACGGAGAGAATGGCGCCGCGTGAATCAACAACCATCACATCTTCAGGATTCATCCCTTCGATGGAACTGGCGACCAGGTGAACGATGCCGTCAATTTGTGCCGGACGCAGACTTTTGCCGGATTTGAGTCGTAAGGTTACCGAAGCTGTCGGTCTTTTCTGTTGATCGGTAAATAGAGAATCTTTCGGAAGCGCGATATGGACCCGGCTGGACTGAATTTCATCCAGACCATTAATGGTCCTGGATAGTTCTCCCTGCAGAGCACGGCGGTAATTGAGCTGTTGCTCGAACTCCGTCGCCCCGAGTGTTTTGTTGTCGAATATTTCAAAACCAACCCCGCCACCCTGGGGTAATCCCGCGGCGGCCAGTTCCAGACGTAATTCGG
Source organism: uncultured Smithella sp. (assembly GCA_964445385.1). Classification (GTDB taxonomy): domain Bacteria; phylum Desulfobacterota; class Syntrophia; order Syntrophales; family Smithellaceae; genus UBA8904. The sequence continues at coordinate 21,026 of CAYULE010000024.1, read as the reverse complement.
ATACCTTATCTTCCGGCACGGAAATGGCGCCGCCGGACGATGATACTTTATAGGGAACTTTCTTCTCACTCAACTTACTGACGATTTTCCCGGCATCTTCATTGGAGAGATTAGAAAAGAGTATGCGGTATTCCACCTGCGTCGTCAGATAAATCAACAAGACGATGCTGGCAATCGTGGCCAGCAGTACCATACCGATGGATATTTTCTTGCTGGAGCTTAATGCATCAAAACCGCTCCACAGCTTAGACAATGATTGAAAAATTGAATCCATGATTTCATCCCGTTAAATGGCGATAGCTTAAACCTGCATCCGCATGACTTCCTGGTAGGCGTCCAGAATCTTATTACGCACCTGCATCATGACCTGGAATGAAATACCGGCTTTTTCGAGGGCAATCATGGCATCATGGACTGAACCCGCATCCTCCAGTTGTACGTTGGCAATCGCCTTATCCGCATCATTCTGCAGGCTATTGATATCTTTAATCGCGTCCTTGAGAACCGCACCGAACGCGCTGCCCTCAGCCTTTTTGTCACCATCCGGTTTTTGCGGCTCGATTCCCGTTAACGGCTTGAGCGATTCAACGCTGCTTCGAATGAATATATCGTCCGTCATATCTTTGACTCCATAAAATGATTTACTTTCCTATATCCATGGCTTTCATTGCCATATTCTTCATGGCATCAAATGCTGTCGCATTAGCTTCATAAGCTCTCGAGGCTGTGATCAGATCCGTCATTTCCTGCATCAGGTTGACATTGGGCAATGTGACAATCCCTTCTTGATCCGCATCGGGATGTGCCGGATCAAATACTCTTTTGAAGCCTTCTTTTTCTTCAGCAACTTCGCCAACCTTCACGGCATTGACGGCATCTTTTAATTTTTTGTCAAATCCTGTCACAAGGGGATCGGTGGTAAACGACATCACTTTCCTTTTATAGGGACCACCTTCGGGTGTGCTGGTCGTGGATGCATTAGCGATATTGCTGGTGATGACGTCCATTTTTTTCCGCTGAGCGGAAAGCCCACTGCCGGCAATTTTAAATGTTGTAAAAAATTCCATTGATTATTTCTCCGTTAAAACGTTTTATTTTGCATCCGTCAAAACGTTGCGAATCCCTTTGAATTTACGCGCTAACAGTTCTGCTGTTAAATTATACATTAAATGATTTTCGGCAAGGTTGGTCATTTCTTTATCCAGATCAACCTTGTCTTCTGAAGTTACCTTTTTGAAGTCCTTTTTGGAAATTTCGTCCGCGGCATTAGGAAAATGTTTCTCATTTGTTCTCGTCAGGAGAATCCTGACATCCATGGCTTTTTTCAGATCTTCTTTAAATACATAGTCGGACGATTTGTAATCCGGGGTGTCCATGTTAGCGATATTAGAGGTAATAACCTTATTACGCTCTGAGCGGTAACCCATCATCGTACCCAACAAATTAAATGTTTTCCCGAATAACGTTTCCATTTTTCATCCCTTCGGAAATTTAATTTGCAAATCGCATACCAGAGTGACTAATCAATCATCCGAAGCCATATCTTTTATACCATATTCATTTAATTTATTGCGCATTGTGCGAACACTGATCCCCAATATCTTTGATGCTTTCGTTTTATTCCAGTTTACTTTGTTCAATGTGTCAAAAATCATGTTTTTTTCCATTTCATGTAATGTGTTCTTTTGATCATCGTCAATTTCATGACATGGCCTGTTTTCATGGTCACACTTCGTGGCTTGACGATTTGATAATCCATCATTTTTCTCCATAAATAGATTCGATGGCGCTATCTCATCATTTTGACAAATTAAAACCGCCCTTTCGATAACATTTTCCAGTTCACGAACATTACCGGGCCAAAAATACGCCTTAAGAGAAACTTTAGCTTCCGGGGTCAGCACGGGTTCTTTTTTTTCATTAACCTCACTATATTTTTTAATAAAATGTTCCGCAAGGATAACAATGTCGCCATTTCTTTCTCGAAGGGGGGGAACAATCACCGGAATAACATTCAGGCGGTAATAAAGATCACTGCGAAACGTCTTCTGGAGAATTCGATTTTGCAGATCAGCATTGGTTGTCGCGATCAGCCGTACATCGACTGAAACAGGCATTTTACCGCCCAATCGGTCCACTTCCGATTCCTGGATGACCCGAAGCAGTTTTGCCTGCAACTGGATATCCATTTCTGATATTTCATCCAGCAGAAGCGTCCCTCCGTCGGCCAGCTCAAATTTCCCTATTTTTTTTACTGTCGCACCGGTAAAAGCGCCTTTTTCATAACCAAACATTTCACTTTCCAGAAGCTGGGCCGGGATAGCCGCGCAATTCACCGCCACAAAAGGCATCTGGCGGCGATTACTGTGACGATAAACAAAGCGCGCAAACAACTCTTTTCCCGTGCCGCTTTCCCCCTGAATGAGAATGCTGGACTTGCTTTTAGCAACACTTTTAAGCATGTCTAAAAGCGATAGAATTTTCTTATCCTGCGTAATGATTTCTTTATGGGGATAAGTATTTCCTGTCTTTTCTTCTTCATCTTTATCCGTTTTTATTTGAATATTGGCGGCCAGCACGTTCTTCACGGCAAATTCCAGATCATCAAGAGAGAAAGGCTTCATAATAAATTCCGCCGCACCCTCCTTCATCGCTTCCACCGCCGTATTGACCGTTCCATAAGCCGTAATCAGAATGACCGGTGTCTGGGGTGAAATTCTTTTAACCCCTCTTAAAACATCCATTCCGCTCATTTTCGGCATACGCATATCCGTCACCACACCGGCAAACTGGCCGTTTTTAAATTTAACCAGGGCGTCGGCGCCGTTTTCGGCTGTTTCCACATCATAACCGCAACTGCTCAAGGATTCATAAAGCGCCATGCGCATGGAAGAATCATCATCGACAATCAGCAATCTTTCCGCATTGGACATTGATATTCTCTCCCTCACTTTTCACTTTCCTGCACGGCAGGGAAATTGAGATTGACAATCATACCACCCGCAGGTGCGTTTTCTATGGATATGGAACCATTGTGCTCGCTGACAATGTTGTGAACAATTGCCAGTCCCAGACCAGAGCCGCTCTCTTTCGTACTGAAAAAGGGATCAAATATTCTAGAAATATCCGCCGGAGCGATGCCCGGTCCTGCATCCTGAAAAAAAATCTCCGCTATTTTTTCCCGGGGTTCCAGAAGACTTTTTGGCGCAAGGCGGGTGATGATCGATAGCTTCCCGCCTTCCGGCATGGCCTGTTGCGCGTTGAGAATAATATTGAGAAACACCTGCTTAATCATTTCGGCATCCGCTGAAATCATAATATCGCTTGCCGCCAGTTTCACTGAAATATCAATCCCCGCCTGTTCAATAATTTGCTCTGAAAAATCGATAACATCTTTCAGAACCTGATGCAGATGGATCACTTTCATTTGCGGTGATTGCCTGCGGGTAAACAACAGCAGATTGGATATTTTATTGTCAACATTCTTCACGGAAGAAATGATCTGCACAACACGCTCCCGATCTTTCTTTTCCGTCAGATTTTTCAAGAGAAGCGACGCAAAGAGTTCGATACTCCCCAGAGGATTTCTCACTTCATGGGCGATGTTCGCCGCCATTTCACCCATGGCGGCGAATTTTTCCGTGCGCTTGGCCATCTCTTCGAGTTTTTCGATACGCGTCATATCCCGCAGAACAAACACATTGCCAATCACCGAGCCTGCGGGCGATTTAAAAGGAGAACAGAATATTTCGAGCGTTCGCCCGCTGATTTTAACTTTATGTCCGGATTCACCTTTGAAATATTCCGCAAGATTAATCGTTTGCCAGTCACTGACTGGCATCGATTCAAATAAGACACTAATGTGTCGTCCGGCGACATCCTCCTGCCGGATTTCCGCAAACGTCTCCGCGCAGGAATTCAGCGTCTGTATCCGGCCGTCCAGGTCGGTCACAATGACACCGTTAATCAAACTTTCCAGAATATTCTGCAGATAATTCTTGGTCTGTTCTTTTTCGTCAATTGTTTTCAATAACTCGGCATTTTTTTCTTCCAGTTCCTGATTCAAAGACGCGAATCTTTCTTCCAGGCGGGCATATGCTCTTTCCAGTTCGGCGGTTGCTTTGTTGAAGCTTTCAAATGATTTCTGCAGTAAAGATAAGTCTTGCATGCTTTTTTCCCGTTATCTTATTTATTTATCGAATCGCCGTATTTATGCCACCATATGGAATCAGCTACATAAAAATCAACTACCTTTGTCCAGAAACCCTCCGCTCCTGCGGCGGTTTTTATTTGTGCGAAGGTGCTTTGCGCTTGGTCATCCTGATTCATTTTCATGTAGGTTTGCCCCACGAGAAACTGAGACCACCGCTTTAATTCCGCATCTGAGGCAAAAACGAGTGCTTTATTGTACATATCCAACCCGCTGGCCAGATTGTCGTTTCTTAAATATAAATCGCCAATTTCCTTATAGGCGATTCCCGTATTGACCTTCTCGTTTTTTTCTTCGTTTAAATATTTTACCGCCGTCAGATAATTTTGCAGTGCCTGAGTGTTGTCCTTTTGCTCTCTGAGCGAACGGGCATAATTGGAATAGATCCTCCCCGGTTCGGGCAGCGGTTGACCGGACCGGACAACAGCGTCATAATTAACAATGGCCTTATCATACTGTTTTTTAAGGTAGGCGATCTCTGCCCTGTTTTTTCGTATTCCGGTCAAAAGTGCGCTCTTTTTAACAGATGGTTTGGCCTCTAATATGTTCAAAACCTCTTGAGCGTCATCATGTTTCCCCTGAATCATCAGACCATCAGCAATATCCAGCGATACTTTATTGATGATGGACTCGTTACCGGCAACGCTGAGGTAACGAGTCAAAATATTTAAATAATCATCCACCAAACCCAACTCTTTCAAACTGAGCGCTATTTTATTGACCTGGGGATATTCATCGGCCTGAAGGGTGACAGCGCCATAGGATTTAAAATAAACATAAGCCACCGCCAGATAATCTTTTTTGGCATAGAATTCTTCAATTAAGGCGGCGGATACCGCTTTCAGTCCCTTTGCCGCATCCGCGACTCTTTTGCTTTCTGGATGCAGACGTAGAAATTCAAGATAAACATCGGCTGCCTTTCGCCCCTGCCCTTTCTTGACCAACGCTGCCGCTTTTTGGAGCATGGCAATTTCTGCAATTTCCCCCTTGGCATTTTTCATAATCAACGTATCATAAGTATCCATTGGATTTCTGTAATAATGGATATTATTAAAAAAACGGAATACTCTAATGCCGGGTTTATCCATACCCATAGACGCCATAGCCAGCATACTCTCAGCGGCCTCTTTGGTATCGGGATACTGATCAATCAGGCGGTTGTAAACAGCCATTGCCGGGATAAATTGACCGGCTTCCCGATAGGCATCAGCCAGCAGCATTAACACATCTTTTATTTTTTGATCATTCGGATACAGATTGGCGTAAAATGAAAAAGCGACGATGGCTTCATCAAAGCGCCTCAGAGACATTTTATGCAATCCGTAATCCAGGACAAGCTCTTTCGGCATAGACGATAAGTCGGGCCATTTTTTCTGTGCATCGCGAAACCATACCTCTGCGTTGGCGGACTGTTTGGCTTTATAAAAAGAATGAGCAACCAAATAAAAAGCTTTCTTAGAATTCACCCCTCCGCGATATTTCATCTGGTATCGAATCAGCGCTTCCGCTGCCTGCTGATACTTCCCGTCCGTATAATAGATTTCGCCGATTTTGAAATAAGCCTCTGGCACAAATGGGCTGTCAGGATATTTAGCAATCAGGTTTTGATACTGCTTGATGGATTCGGGATAATATTTAATATGTTCATATGTTTTTGCAAGACGGTAATAGGTTAAGGCGTTTTCCTTGCGCGGATCCGGAAAACTTTCCAGGGTATTCTTATAAAACTCCGCGGCGATCAGCATGTTTTCTTTACGGCCTTGCTTTCCCAGATAATAGTGGCAATCGGCCATATGACGCAAAGCTCTTTGACCCCATTCTTTGCCGGTATCTTTGCGGCTGATAAATTCCTTAAATGTTACCAGTGCCTGCTCGTATTTTCTTTCTTTAAGTTCGCCAAGCGCTTTATTATAAATTGGTGAATCTGAACTCGGTTCAACAATATCTTTCTCATCAGGTTCTTTAAAAGGTTTCTCTATGGTTTTTTCCGTATCTTCTCCGGTTGGCGGCGGCATTAATTTTTCATTACCCATGATCAACGCCTTAAACGCTTCTTTTGGGGTAGCCTTGTCTTTAGCAGTCGACGGATTACTTCCGGAAACCGGAAACGACTTTTTGGATGCGTTTTGCGGGACAGTTTGCGGCACGGATTTATTTTCATTACTTACCACCGGATTAACCACCGGTTTTGTGCCGGCTTTGTAGTATCCTCTGGTGATCGCTTCCTGTTCGGATTTAAATAAAATCCGATTATGCTTTTTGACTTTGCTGTAATAAGGCATACCGGGCAAATGATAACGTTTAGAGCTCTTGTTACCAACAATAATCAGTTGTGAAGAGGAGGGCTTTGATGTTGTAAATTCCGTCCGCTCTGCCATTTTCACCGGAGGATCAGAGATTACCGGATTAGATTTAACTTGAGGCAGCAAATGAATAAATATTTTATCTATTTCCTGTTTACGTTTCATTTCCGCCGCGACTGCGGCCGCTTTTTGCCTGGTTTGGTATTTTCCGGTATAGACACGATACCATTTACCCCGTCCGGGGACATCGGCTTCACTGATAAATGCCTCATGACCCAACTGCCTTAGCCTGCTTTTGTCAGATTCTGCCTGACCAAGTGTTTTGTAGGATGAATAATGAATGGAATAAATCCCTGCACTGACCGGATTCGCCCAGATCATCGTCACATAAAACAATATTAGAAATAATAGTATTTCTATTTTAAAGTTGTTCTGATGACCTTTCATGTATACGTCTCACCCGGAAAACACATTTTTTATTGTGAAAAGCAATTTACATACCAGAAGATTCTATCAATATTTTCATGGATCAAGATAAACGATACATCGAATAACACAAGCTTTTTCTTAGTGATTCTGTCAAATAGCCGCCTTTGCAGTCAAGATATTGACGCGTTTTTCTTTAAGGACAAACTGATCATCGTTAGCAAATGCCATACGGCTGTAGCTATTATCTCCACTTTTTGATATTATCATGGCACTTGGATTGCATGATAATAGAAAACATTTTTCCGGGGGTCCCTGATGTTTGACGAGAATACGGATTACAATGATAACAAAAGAGAATACTCACGGGTTGATGCCTATATCCCTATGGAGTATAAACGTATTAATCCACAGCAAAAAGACCTGTTTCGATCCAGAATGGCCGGCGATTCCATTCTTGCTGAGTTTAAGTCTTTACCTAATCCTGACGATCAACTAATAGCACAATGGCTTCAGTCCATTAATGCCAAGCTGGACGAAATTATCCGGCTGATGACCCTCCAGCATGATGGATTTAATTGCCTGAATATGGCAAAAGTGAATATCAGCGGCGGTGGCATGAGGCTTAATACCGGTCAATCTTTTGTACCGGGTGATGTACTGGAAATTAAGGTCATGCTTAATCTTCCAAGACCCATAGCCTTTTTTTTATATGGTGAAGTTCTGGAGATAACGAAACCTCATCCGGAATATGACACCTCTGTTCAATTTATTAATATGGATGATATTGTGCAGGATGAAATTATTCGTTTTGTTTTTGAAACCGAGAGGGAAATCCTTCGGGGAAAAAGGAGGTAAATCCCTGATTTTATGATTGCTATTATTGGTATTGTCATTGTTACAGTTGCCGTGATTGGCGGTTATCTCCTTGAACACGGCAATCTTTCCGTTATTTTCCAGCCCGTGGAACTGATGATTATCGGCGGCGCCGCAATGGGCGCGTTTGTCATTGCCTCACCTATGAAAGTAATCAAGGCGGTTGGTGGCTCTATTGCCCGTATTTTTTCGTACAAAGCTAATTCCAAACAGGATTACATCGATGTCCTTTTAATGATGAACGGCATTTTTTATAAGATCCGCCAGCAGGGACTTGTTTCCATTGAATCGGATGTGGACGAACCTGCGCAAAGCCCGCTCTTTTCCGCTTATCCCAAAATCATGAAAAACCATGCGGCCATCAACCTGATCGCAGACACATTACGCACAGTGATGACCACCACTATTGCGCCACATGAGTTGGAATCTCTGATTGATCAGGAGCTGGAATCCCATCATGAAGAATCAATGGCGCCCGCCCACAGCATCGCCACCATGGCCGACGGCCTGCCCGGTCTGGGTATTGTTGCCGCGGTTTTAGGCGTCATTCTTACCATGGCCAAAATCAAGGAGCCCCCTGAAGTGTTGGGTGCAAGTATCGGCGCCGCACTGGCAGGAACGTTTCTCGGTGTTCTACTCTGTTACGGCTATGTGGGACCCCTCTCGAAAAACATGGAGTTTATCGCTAATGAAGACATGCAATACCTTAATGTGATTAAAGTGGCGCTGCTGTCCTTCATCGGCGGCGGCGCCGCGCCGAAAGTGGCTGTGGAATTCGGCCGACGTGTTATACCGTCTGAAGCAAAACCGACTTTTTTGGAAATGGAAGACGCATTACGCGCAGCCAAGAAGTAAATCCGGAATGATCGAATTTGAGATGTTATGGAAGAGCACCGCCAACTAATCATTATTAAAAAAATTAAAAAGAAACAGGCCGGGGGACACGGCGGCTCATGGAAGGTCGCTTATGCCGACTTTGTTACTGCTCTGATGGCTTTCTTTCTTCTTTTGTGGCTTTTGAGTATGGTGTCCGCTGAAAAAAGAGCGGCACTTTCTGAATATTTCCGCGAATACAGTGTATTTACAGAATCCGGCTCATCGGCGATCACCAAGAAAGATGCCAAGGTAACGGACCCGAAATTCATCAACGAAACGGCCAGTGAATCCAGAAAATCGTCTATCAGCAGTACGCGCGGCAAAGGTGCGATTGATTACGGGACAAAAAGAGCAAAAAGAAATATGACTGCGGGAGATGAAGCAGCGGTTAAAAAAATCCGCTTGTCCATTGATGAGAAAATGGCAGGTGTGAGGGATCAGATTCTCGTAGATGCTATCGAAGGAGGCATCAGAATCCAGATTATCGACACGGAGGGTTCTATGATGTTTCCTCTGGGTTCGGCCCAGCCAACACCGAAAGCCAGAGAAATACTAAAACTTGTATCTGAGAATATCAATGAGATACCCGGGAAAATAGTTGTGGAAGGTCATACGGATTCCGCACCGTTTAAAGGCGGGCAAATTACCAACTGGGAACTATCGACATCGCGTGCTTCCGCTGCACGTCGTGTACTGGAAGAATTTGGGACCGATCCCGAACGCATTGGACGGGTTGTGGGCTATGCTGATCAGGAGTTACTGCTGCCGCTGGATCCCCTCGACCAGCGCAACCGTCGAATCAGCATTATTATTCTTCAAACGCAAAACTGAACTATTCCGACAGGCATACGTCCACGACAAACGACCCTTCATCAATTTCAAAGGGAATGATCAAACTTGGTCCGCCCATAACGTGAGTAATGGAATGATTTTTTCCGGAAACCACTGTCGGGATAGCGGCCTGAATATAAAAACCTTCTGCTTCCAGATTTTTCCTGGCAACACCGGAAATCATGTTAGTAATTTCTCCGACGGCGTCTTTAATATCTCCATTCATGCTTTTAATGTTTTCGCCGAGCATGTTGGAAACAATCTTGAGAATCGCCTCTTCGCTGAAACTTAAAGCCAGAGAACCGGTTGCTGATCCTGTTAAGCCGATAATGCCGGAAATATCACCCTTCGCCAGACTATCTACTTTCAAATATGGCTTGCCCGCACGTGGTTCTACGAATGCCATTGTTTTTAATACACTGATAGTTCCTTCTAAAAAAGGATTAATAAATTTGACGTTCATATATTCCCTTTCCTGGTCGTTCTCTGGCAGTATCATCTTCTATTTATCAATACTTTCCATTATTTTTTTAATTTTTTCGTTAAGCACTTCCGCCGTAAAAGGTTTGACAATATAATTATTGACGCCGGCTTTTACCGCTGCAACAACGTTATCCTGAAGCGCTTCTGCAGTAACCATCAGAAAAGGTGTTTTTGCCAGATCCGCATCCGCACGCACAGCCTTGAGCAATTCCAGACCCGTCATATTCGGCATATTCCAGTCGGAAACAATGACATCAATTTTTTGAGATTTTAGCGCCTTAAGAGCCATAACACCGTCTTCAGCTTCCACAATATCTTCATAGCCGACCTGTTTCAAAAGATTACGCACAACTTTTCTCATCGTCGCGAAATCGTCAACGATCAGAACCTTTATATTTTTTTCATTCATAATTTATAACCTCGCCTTATTTTGATCTTCGTCACTGAAGACTGGACTGCAATTAACTTTCCTCGGCCAACTCAAAAAGCCCCTCCGTATCGATGATTAAACCGATACGTCCGTTGCCCAGAATTGCGCCGCCGGCCAATCCCTTGATGTTTTTCAAACCTTCTCCAAGGCTCTTGACTACAACTTCCGCCTTACCGATAATTTTATCGACCATGAGACATCGCGAACCGCTTTCGCTGTCTACAACGACAACGATAGCCTCCCAAGGTTCTTTATACTCAGGCTGAATATCAAATAAATCATACATGCGAATCAGAGGCATCAGTTGCCCCATCGCGTTAATCATTTCTCCTTTACCCACCACGTTTGTGTACCCTTCACGCGTGGGACGCAAGGCCTGGCGGATCGATGTAGTAGGAATGATATAGCTTTCCGAACCGACCTTGACGATCATACCGTCAATGATGGCCAGAGTCAATGGAAAGCGTGTGATAAATGTGGTTCCTTCCCCGACGATACTTTCAATCTCAATTTTACCGCGCATTTTTTCAACGGCACGCTTGACAACATCCATTCCGACACCACGTCCCGACACATCCGTTACTTTAGCGGCCGTGGACAGACCCGGCATGAAAATCAGTTTGTATATTTCCTGATCACTGAGATTTTCATCTGGAGAAATGATGCCCGATTTAATGGCTTTGCTAAGAATTTTCTGTTTATCCAGACCTTTGCCATCATCAGCAATTTCGATCACGATATTACCGCCGCGATGATAAGCTTTTAACGTAATCAAGCCTTTTTCATACTTCCCCGCTCTGATTCTTTCCTCCGTTGTTTCCAGACCATGATCCACGGAATTTCGAATCATATGCACGAGTGGGTTATAGATTTCATCAACCATGTTGCGATCAATTTCCGTATCTTCACCCACCAGTTCTACCGCAACGTTTTTCGCGGCGTTTTTGGCCAAGTCGCGAACCAAACGGGACATGCGCTGGAAGGTTTGTTTAATAGGAATCATTCTTAAACTGGTAGAAACGCGTTGCAGTGACGAGGTTATTCTGAAAAATTGAGAGATATCGCGCGTGAGCTGTTTGTCGGCATTGACCTGATTTTTCAGGTCCTGCGAAATCATAGACTGCGTAATCACCAGCTCGCCAACCATATCAATCAAATCATCTAACTTAGTAGTATCGACACGAATCGTCGTTAAGTCTGTAACCTGATCAACCTGCTTGCGCAAAGCCTGGGATACCTGCTTCGGCTTGACAACTCCCTCTTCTATTAATTTCTGACCGATCTTTTTATCCGGTGAAGCCGCACTGGCTTGCAGTGTTTCATCCAGTTTTTCCTTGGAAATGATCCCTTCATCAACAAGGATTTCACCGATTTTTTTTGCGCCGGCATCCGTATCAAAACCCTGTTCGATCTTATGAATTCTGGTTGTGAGTGCAGGTATATCCAAGCCACCGTTATCAATTATACTTTTCCCTTCCAGCACATCCCGTAGTTGACCAATCAATGTTTTCAGGGCGTCCGCGCCATCCAGAACAACATCAATCAGGGAGGGTGAAACGGATATTTCACCATTACGGGTTTTATCCAAAAGGCTTTCCAGATTATGAGCCAGTGACCGGATTTGTTCCAGGTTCAGAAAACTGGCAACCCCTTTGATGGAATGGAACGGGCGAAAGATCGCATTAATATAATCTTTATTTTCCGGCTCATTTTCGAGATTCAGAATGTTGATTTCAATCTCTTCGATATATTCCAGCCCTTCGGCGATGAAATCCCGTGTCAGTGATTCGTCTTGAATCTGGATAGGCTGGACAGTTTCCGGTTTCATTGTCTGCGCGTCCTGCGTTTTCTGATCGGATTGATTGTCCGACGCGCCTGCTGCGCTTGCCACACCGGCCACTGCGCTTACCTTCTCCAGAAAATCCTGGATGTTTCCATCATATTTACCGGTATTATTGAAGCCGTCAGCAATATCCTGCATCAAGTGAATGCCGCTTTCAAACACACTGGCGGCAGCGGCTTTATCCTCAATGGAATCCAGAATGGTTTTTTCCAGTATCTGGCTTAAACTGGCCGCGCAACTTTTCACGGGATTAACTTTTAATTTTTTCGCCTCATCCATAATCAGCTCAAGATGATTAAGAAACTTACCCGCCGTGGGAATATCCATGTCTTTACTGTCCATGAAAAGATATTCCTGTGCCAATGTGTTTAAAAGTTTTATCAAATTGTCATATTCCATTTTTTACACCATTTTAATGATTTCTGAAGCGATATGTTCGATTGAAACTACCTTATCTGCCGCGCCCATTTTAATGGCTTCCTTGGGCATGCCAAACACTACACACGATTTTTCATCCTGTGCAATGGTACTTGCTCCCGCCTTTTTCATTTCCAGCAAACCTTCCGCACCGTCTGATCCCATTCCTGTTAATATAACGCCGATGGCATTTGCTCCGGCGTACTTGGCGGTTGACTTGAATAGAATATCGACCGCCGGTCTCTGGTGATGAACCATCGGTCCTGTTTTAATCTCCACATAATACCTTGCTCCGCTTCTTCTGAGGATCATATGATAATTCCCGGGCGCCAGAAGCGCGGTCCCCGGCGTCACAGAATCATTATCCTCAGCCTCTTTCACTGAAATCTGGGAAAGATCGTTAAGTCTGGCGGCAAAGGCTGTTGTGAAATTGGCCGGCATATGCTGCACAATGACGATACCCGGAGAATTGTGAGGCATTTTGGTTAAAACACTTTTCAGGGCTTCTGTTCCGCCTGTGGATGCGCCGATTGCGATGACTTTATTGGATGTTTGAGCGAGAGCTCTGATCGGTTCAGAATCTGCAGCGTCTTGTGCGGTTGCGTCCTTTTTAACAATTCTGGCGTGGGATGCTGCGCGGATTTTTTCCACCAATTGTGCCGACATGTCACCGACGCTGTAGGCTGTGCTGGGCTTGGCGATGACATCGACAGCGCCGATATCCATAGCTTCCAGAGTCAATTTACCGCCCTGAGGAGTCAGAGAACTGACAATGATCGTTGGCAACGGATAATACTTCATCAGCTTTCTTAGAAAGGTGAGACCATCCATGCGCGGCATTTCAATATCCAGTGTCAGAACGTCCGGTTTCAGGTTGACGATCTTTTCACGTGCGACATAGGGATCGGGTGCGACACCGACCACCTGGATATCAGGATATTTCGAAAGTTCTTCTGAAAAGATCTTCCTGACAACCGCGGAGTCATCCACAATCAGTACTTTTATTTTGTTCACTTTGCCGTCCTTCTCAGCATCAGGGCAATGGAGCCTTTTTCATCCGAATGAATCGCAATTTATTTGTTCTCTGATTCCAAATTCATGGTAATACCCAGATACTGGTCATCCGAATCAAATGTCAAGCTCAAGGTCGCATTACCGTCTTTCTTGAATTTATCTGTTTTTTTCTCATATTCGGGAATCGATAAATCAAATACCTGTGTTGCATCCACTTTATTGAGAAAACTGCCGGCAATCATGTTCAACGCTTCTTTGGCGCAATCTTCCATGGTTTTATCCGTTACATCGTGAGGCTCCATACCAAGCATATTTTGAACCATGATACTGGCCACACCCTTGGATAAATACGCCTTGATCTCTCCCTTCATGGGCCCGTTGAAATGAATGGATGTAACCATATCATATTGAATGTCGTCATCAAAAGGCTCAAGAAAAACGAAAAACATCTTCTCGAATACTTCAAAAATCGAGTTCATCAATATTTCTTGTATCTTCTTCATATTGACCATCTTTCCCAACTCCTATCACTTCGTAAAGGACTTTCTTGATTTCTTCCGGCAAAAAAGGTTTTTTAATAAAACCCTTCGCCCCGCGCGCAAACGCTTCCTTCATGCGCTGATCAGAACCCTCCGTTGTAATCATAATTACCGGAATTTCTTTTAATGTCTCATTTTTTGACAATAGATCCAGTAACTCCAATCCATTAACCTCCGGCATATTGATATCGGAAATGATGACATCGACCCAGTTGTCGGCAAGCAACTCCATGGCCTGCCTCCCATTACTCGCTTCGAGACACGTGTCCATCTGGAAACCGGACAGCGTTACAATTTTTTTAACGACTGCCCGAATGGAGTTGGAATCATCCACAATTAGCACATTGAATGACATAAGGTTACCTTCCTCTTTCTATCTATATAATACTGATGAGGTCCCTGGCATTTTTTAAATCATCCGACAACATGACCATGCTTTTTTCCAGATCTCTCATTCTTAAATTAAACTTCTTAAGCAATTCACCAACAGCACGCTGTGCCAACCCCTCTACGGAACTTCCGATCCCCATCATCAAACAGGCTTCGTCCGCCATGTAAACAATCCAGGGCATGATCTTATCTTCCTTTGCCAGTAAATCCGGCCGGTGGTGAAAGGAAATAGCCTCTCTTATTTCGATGGGAAAATTCCAGTGTTCCGCGATTTTTCCACCCAGATCGGCATGATTAATTCCCAGAACCGTTTCCTCCGCCTCCAGAAACGACATATTATGTGACGAAACGAGCATCGTAATCTTCTTCATTTCCTCGCGAACAAACTCACCCATAATAATTTTTCCCACATCGTGCAGAAGGGATGCCGTGTAGAGTGTTGTGTTTTCCTCGCCGGTAATTTTTTTGGATAGAATCTGCGACATTAAGGCGACCGCAACAGAATGTTCCCACAAATCGGTTGCGTTATCAAAGTATCCGGACGCGCCTTTCTTATAATATTTTGAAATACCGGCCGTCTGAATCGCGCGTAGAAGATTTTTCTGGCCCAGATACATCACCGCATCATTGATCGTGCTGATTTTATGCTGAGAACCAAAATAAGCCGAGTTGGCCATTTTCAGAATATTGGCCGTAATGGAAGGATCAAATTTAATGACATTGACTACCTGCAGTAAGGAATAATCAGCCTTACTGAGTAATTGAGCAACTTTGTTGCCTGTCGCGGGAAATGCCGGAATGGTATCTATAGATTTAAGGATGCGTTGAATTACTTTCATAGCTCTTTCATTTCACCTCCAGAGGTTCGGACAAAAGTTTTACCCGTAGCCATTTCCAGACGGACAGTGCGGTTGTGGTTCGCACCGGTATCTTCGGCATTAACCATGACATTATTTTTCCAGAATATTTTTCTCATGGCCATGATATTTTTCTGACCGATACGGAAAAAATTTGTATCATCCAGGATACTGGCGCCACCGGCCACTTTGACAATCATCCGTTTCTTGTCCGCCCCTAAACTGTAACAGGACTTAAACAATGTCGGGATGCCTGTATCGGCAAACATCGCGGGATTGTCTTTGGCCTTCCTTTCGTCCAGGTTGGAATCCGGCAGCATGTAATGCAACAGGCCTCCCACCTTGGCAACTGGATCATACACGGAGATGCCGATGCAGGAGCCCAGGGCATACGTGATGATGATGTCATTTAAACTTTTACTGATCTTAATATCAGATATTCCAACAATTAAATCGCTCATATTTTATTTCACATAAACGCTCGGTTCAATATAGTTAAATTGATGTTTCAAACCGGTTAAACTTTCTGAATGACCAACAAAAAAATAACCGCCACTTCTCAAGGAATCATGGAACTTATTCACCAGAACATTCTGGGTTTTTTTATCAAAATAAATCATGACGTTGCGACAGAAGATCACGTCGAAATCATTATGGCTGTGAAAAGTTTCCATCAGGTTAAAACGCTGGAATGTGATCATTTTCTTCAACTCACTTTTCACGCGTACATAACCTTCGGATTTGCCTGTCCCAACCTGAAAATACTTCTTCAAAACAACCGGTGCGATCCCTTTTGCCTTTTCCTGTGTGTAAATTCCAGCCTCTGCAATCTTTAAAACCTTCGTGGAAATATCCGTCGCTAATATGGATGCTTCGAAAGGATGATGTCCTGAGGTTTCTTTGACGGTAATAGCTAATGTATAGGGTTCTTCTCCTGTTGAGCATCCGGCAGACCAGATTTTGAAGTTTTTTTGTCCCCCCCGATGACCGGACTTTTCAATGGTAGATAGAATATAATGGCGAAGCCTCACGAAATGACTCTCTTCTCGAAAAAACGACGTCAAATTAGTCGAGATCGAGTCAATCATGGAAACCAATTCATCGGTACCCTCGTCTGTTGTCACATAATGATAGTAATCGGCAAAGGATTTGTAGCTGCCAGCGCGAAGTCGTTTGCTCAAACGCGCTTTGACCAGTTCTTTTTTTCCTTCATGAAGGTAAATTCCGCATTGTTCATAAACAAGACGGCTGATCTTTTCAAAATCACTGTTTTTCAGTTCAAAAGTGTTCATAGACATGAATTAATATAATGCACTCTTTCAAGTTTTTCGCAATTAGAAGAAACAATGTCCCTTATTTTTACACCTTTGAAATCGAAACACGCATCGAACAACTACAACCTATTTTTTTACAGCAAGCCTTATGCCAATCATGATTACAAACTGTTTATATCTTATCATATTGAATTCTCATATGTAATTTATTCAGACAGCGAACAAATTTTAAGATTGATAAAACTTATTATTTTATTCGGCAAAAAAATGAAATACTTAAGATGATCATCCCATTTATTAAAAAAAATGTTCATTTTCTGACGGGCCTGACGAACATCCGTCATGAATGTTTGTTTTTTGACGCTTTTGGACATTTTCATATTGTGTTTTACACGTCTTTATTTTATACAAATTGAAGTAGCCAATACCACAGGTTATTTTTGAATAAATAATAGGAACCGATATGAATAATGGAAAGATCCTCGTCGCTGATGATAATGAACTTAACAAGGAAACGATTAAGGAAATACTTACAGAAGAAGGGTATGAGGTTAAGACAGTCAACGACGGACGAGAAGGTATTGAAGCTTTCCTTGAAGATAAGTTTGACGTCATCATCACTGACCTGCGCATGCCCCATGTAGACGGGCTGGAGTTTCTCAAATACATTAAAGACGCCAACCGCGATAATATTGTGATCATGATTACCGGGCACGGCACAGTTAACGCCGCTGTTTCCGCTATGAAAATGGGCGCCTTCGATTTTATTTCCAAACCCATCAAGGACGATCTCGTCAAATTGTCGGTCAGCCGAGCCATCAATTTCGCCAAACTCCGTGATGAGAATACTTCATTAAAAGAACACCTCAAAGAGAGACAGGATTTCGATAAAATTATCGGGTACAGCGACTGCATGAAAAAGGTTTTCGACACGATTGACAAAGTATCCAATTCGGACAGTACCGTTCTGATCACGGGTGAAAGCGGAACCGGCAAAGAACTGGTTGCCCGGGCGATTCATTTCAAGAGCGACCGGAGAAATCAACCGATGATTCCAGTCAACTGTGGAGCCATCCCTGAAGATTTACTGGAAAGCGAACTCTTCGGCCATGAAAAAGGCGCTTTTACCGGCGCCATTCGCAATCGGATGGGCCGTTTCGAACTGGCTCAGGGCGGCACCATATTTCTCGATGAAATCGGTGACATGAGCCCGGCTCTTCAGGTTAAGGTCCTGCGGGTTATTCAGGAAAAACAATTTGAACGTATCGGCGGCGTCAAAACCATTAACGCCGATGTCCGCATTATTGCCGCCACCAATCAGAACCTCGAAAAGGCTGTTGACGAAAAAAAGTTCCGTGAAGATCTTTTTTACAGAATTAACGTCATTCCCATTAATCTTCCCGCTTTACGTGAGCGCGGTTCGGATATCCTGATTCTTGCTAATCATTTTTTAATGTTTTTCAACAAACTTAAGCGGAAAAATGTGGAACATATCGTGCCCGACGCGGTTACCCATCTCATGCATTATTCATGGCCCGGTAATGTCCGGGAATTGCAGAATTTGATTGAAATGCTTGTCGTCATGAAAGAAGAAGGTGTAATCAGCGTCGATGATTTACCAGCAAAAATCCGTAATGCTCCCAGCGGGAATCAAAGCGGCGGCACAATCATCTTTTCAGAGGATGGCATCGACTTTAATGATTCCATCAGCCGTTTGGAAAAAGATCTTCTCCTCAAAGCGCTAAAAATGAGCGGCGGCGTTAAAAACCGCGCGGCAAAGCTCCTCAATCTCAACCGCACCACGCTGGTAGAAAAGCTAAAACGATTGAATATCGCCGGTAACTGGGTGGATTAGCAACATCGTGGATCGTCATTAAATGCACCGCTAACGGCATTAGCCGTTCTCTTCGTTTACGGAATCCGGACAATGACTCTGCAGGGAGACCCACTGACGCCTGCCAACCTGAGCGGACCGATAAATATCTCCCCATGACCGGGAATGCGATGAGCTTCCTTCTCATCCAGATCTTCTACAAGATATTTTGCAGCGCCGGCAACGAGCCGGTTAAATGCAAAAGGTTCATCATCTTGAATTTCAATGGCACCCGCCAGAACCAGCAGTAACGGTGGCAATGAAAGAATTTTTTGCATCGCTGCCCTGGAACATGTTGTAGACAGAGTTTCGGGTGTTCTTAAAAATAATATTTTCTCATTACGGTAGGCCCGCAACCATTCGGCAATATCGGATGCGGACGCCATGCAAGGAAGATTAAGCAGAAAAAAGTTCCCAATCAGTTGGTCAGGTGGTAAATCCTCCAACCTGGCGCCATCCTCCAGGAAATGCGAAGGCGCATCGATGTGAGTTCCGCTTTGCGTCCCCAGCGCAATCCGCATTACTTGAAATCCTTCATTTTGCAAAGAACTCCAGTCTGAATACTCCAAGGGAGGGTCTGAGTAATCTTCTGCAGAATAAGGGATAAAAGATGCGTCCAGTGGCTTGGTCAGATCGATGATCATGCTTCGTCGAAACATTCCTTTCGATTTTTAAACTTTGCCTTACGTAGGAAACAGTCTTTTTCTATTACGCTTTATTATATTCATCAAAAATCATGGTAAAGACAGCTCGACCCTGAGTGGAGGAACGCAGATCGGTGGAATAGCCGAACATAGCTTTGAGCGGCACCTTGGCTTTGATTTCAGAAACCGGTCCTTTAGGATTGACTGCCTGAATCTCACCGCGACGGGCATTGATATCGCCGATGACGTCGCCCATGAACTCGCCGGGTGTGATAATATCCACCATCATGATCGGCTCAAGCATAACAGGATCGGCCGTCAGGCAGCCGTCTCGAAACGCTGT
>CAYULE010000024.1:0-1297 GCA_964445385.1 uncultured Smithella sp. | reverse complement strand
ACAACTCGCGGCCGGCCGACATTAACACGGGCATTGAATTCCCGGCGCAACCTGTCCACAATAACTTCCAGATGCAGTTCACCCATGCCGGAAATAACGGTCTGTGCGGTTTCTTCTTCATACTTGACCCGCAATGTTGGATCTTCATCTGTCAACTTGACAAGCGCCTGGGCCAGTTTTTCCTGATCCGCCGGTGTTTTGGCTTCAATGGCCTGGCTGATGACCGGTTCGTAAAACTCCATTTGCTCCAGGATGATCGGATGGGCTTCATCGCAAAGGGTATCGCCGGTAGTCGTTTCTTTCAATCCCAGGACAGCAACCAGTTCACCTGCTACCGCCTTATCAATTCTTTCCCGCTTATTTGAATGCATCTGTAAAAGACGGGCTATTTTTTCTTTCTTCTTCTTGACAACGTTGTAAACCTCGCCATTAGCGGAAATCTGTCCGGAATAAATACGCAAATAAGTGAGTTTGCGCCCTTCATCGAGTTGAATTTTAAAAGCCAGAGCGGCAAGCGGTTCTTTTTCTGAACTGTGACGGATCTCTTCTTGCTTTGTTTTCGGATTGACACCTTTCACCGGCGGTATATCTTCCGGAGACGGCAGGTAGTTGACGACCGCGTCCAGAACCGGCTGGATGCCTTTATTGCGAAGCGCCGCACCACACAGCACCGGTACAATCTTCAGGGCGATTGTCGCCTTGCGGAGTGCCGCATTAATGTGCAAGACGGTTATTTCCTCACCGGCCAGAAAAAGATCAGCTAACTCGTCGTCGCATTCCGCCAGTGTTTCGATCATTTTCTCGCGTTCGTGAGCAACAACATCGGAGAACTCTTCCGGTATATCCGTTGTCGTATATTCCGCACCCTGGGTATTATCATCCCAAATCAACATTTTCCGGCTAATCAAATCAATCGCACCGCGGAATGTATCTTCGCTGCCCACAGGAATCTGGACCGGCACGGGGATGGAGTGAAAACGTTCCCGCATCATCGAAACGACATGAAAATAATCCGCACCGATCCGATCCATCTTATTAACAAAGGCAACCTTGGGGACGTCGTATTTATCCGCCTGATGCCAAACCGTTTCTGATTGAGGCTCGACACCGGCAACCGCACAGAAAACGACCACAGCACCGTCCAGTACGCGCAGGGATCGTTCCACTTCAATCGTAAAATCGACATGGCCGGGTGTGTCAATTATATGAATCTCCGTGTTTTTCCAGTTGCAGGTGGTCACCGCGGATGTAATGGTGATGCCTCTTTCCTGTTCTTGAGGCATCCAGTCCATGACCG
>CAYULE010000023.1:0-22046 GCA_964445385.1 uncultured Smithella sp. | reverse complement strand
CGCTTCCCTGGCCGCTGGACCTTTCGCGATTCTTCGTGCAGCGAAAAATGTTGAATCGCAGGATTCCCCTGCTGGCCAGTTTTAAGGTGACCTATCAATGCAATCTGAAATGCCGGGCCTGCCCGTTTCATCTGCGCGGATCCGGGGAAGATGCTCAGATCAGTTGGAAAAAAGCGGTTGCCGCCCTGGAAACCTTACATCGTCTGGGAACGCGCATGGTCGTTTTTGAAGGCGGCGAGCCGCTTTTATGGAAAGACGGATCACATCGGCTGCATGACCTTGTTCATTGTGCCCGGGAGCGCTTCCTGCGCGTTGCGGTGACAACCAACGGCACGCTGCCTCTGGATGTCCCGGCCCATACGATCTGGGTCAGCCTCGACGGCCTGAAAGAAACGCAGGATCATTTACGTTGTCATTCCTTTGATCGCATTCATGCCAATCTCAAAAAAACAAAACACCCGCGCGTTTTTATTCATTGCACAATCAATCACCGCAACTGGCGGGAACTGGAGCCGCTGGCAAAGTGGGTTCGGGACATGCCGAATGTTCAGGGTATGACCGTCCAGTTTTTCTATCCCTACCATCAGGGAGAGGACGACCTTGCTCTGTCACCGGAAGAACGCCGCGCCGCCGTTAATAAATTGCTGGAACTCAAAAAGCGCGGCTTCCCTGTTTTAAACTCATCGGCAAGACTGCGAGCGATGATCCACAACAACTGGCGCTGTTATGACGACATTCTGATCAATGTCGATCCGGACGGCACGATCACCAAAGGTTGCTATGTCAAAAGCCGCGGTGAAATCAACTGTGACGTTTGCGGATTTACACCGGTCGCTGAAGCGTCCGGCGCCCTGGATTTTATTCCCGGATCGTTGGTTGCAGGATGGAAGTTGTTTCTGAAAACGTGACAGCAGTTGTCGGCCTGCACAGGAACCCGTTGTATTCGAGAAGGAAATTAATTCCCCTTTCCCTTGAGGTTGCGTCGTAAAAAAGGATCATGTGCAACATGATGAATTATTATATTAGACATCCCAGATGAATATCACACCGCTTGTTGGAAAAATCCATTCCTCACTGGAAATTTTAATGTTGATGGATTTGCCTTTTTGGGCTTGCAGGGCAGCCTGGGGATGACGTCCGGCAAAGAAGCTTTCCGCGCGAACATTTCTCAGATTCGCGTTTTCATAGTTGAAGTTGATTTCGAGGCCGCGTGTCGGATACAGGAGATATACCGGGAAAGTCCGGTTGCTCTTGGCTTTCTTGGTCAGGATCTCGATTTCGATCTTTACTTCCTGGTTGATCTTCTGCTTAAGCTGGTCGCTGCCGCACCAGACTTCATAGCCGCGCTCGGTCTTTTTGGATTCGATGATGGGAATGTCTTCCCCGTCGATGCGCATCTTCTCCACGGTAAAATCACGTTCAATGACCAGATCGTCGCCTCCGAGAATCCAGCGGTATTCGCAATGTTCGTCTTCAATCAACGCCGCCAGTTGCGTGTTGTCCGAGGCGCAGCCGATCATGAAAATATCGCTGCGGATGGTTTTCTTATATTCGACATGGGTTCTCAACTGAAAGTAAGCGTCCGCGCGCTTCCTGTGCTCGGTAACTTCCGGTAAATGTCCAATGGTAATATCGTAACGGAAACAGGAACGAAGTTCCAGCTGCCGGTCTTCCTTGCCGAACAGCGTTTCAAACATTTCATAATAAATGGCGTTGCCCAATTCTTCGTCGCGGGTGCGGGTTTGCAGACAGTGACGGATGATATTGTCGATACGCGCAATGGACTTTTCTTCGCCGGGCACAAAGATCCTTCTGAGCCTGGGTTCCACCGCGTCGGTTTTTCCTTTCTGCAAAAAAACGCGGGGGGCGCGTTTCCCCAATGCGCACAGCACTTCATAGCTGATGGTTTTAGCTTTGGCGGCAATTTCATTAGCGCTGATATACTCGTTGCCCTGCCGGCCCAGCAAAACCACTTCATCGCCGACTTCGCAGTCCGGGATATGCGTCACATCCAGCGTGCACATGTCCATGGACACCCGTCCGATAACAGGGGCGCGCCGGCCGTGAATGAGCGCTTCGCCCTGATTGGACAGAATAAAGGGATAGCCGTCGCCGTAACCCACCGGGATGGTCGCCACACGGGTTTTGTCCTTGGTGATATAGGTTCTGTTGTAGCCGATGCCATAGCCCGCCGGGAATTCTTTGACAAGAACGATTGTGGTTTTAAATGACATCACCGGCGCAAGCGCGGCTTTGCTGATGGTTTCTGCCGAGGGGTAAATACCATAAGTCATGATGCCGGGACGCGCCATTTCCAGTTTTAACGCCGGGTAATTCAGGATCGCGCCGCTGTTATCCATATGCCTGAGGGGAATGTCGATGCCCATCTGCTGCAATCCCGTAAGGAGTCCGGAGAACATCTGCCACTGCTGATCGTTATACTGGTTCATGATTTCGCTCGATGCGAAATGGCTGAACAGCCCCTCTAATATGATGTGGGGCAGGGTTTTAATGTAGCGGATTAAATCGATGGCTTCGCTGTGCATGGTGCCGCCCCGTCCCATACCGGTATCGACTTCCACATGCACGGATAAGGTCCGGGAAGCCCTGTCCAGTTGTTCTTCAAGAGCGCGAACGAACCCCGCATCAGAAACGGATGGCGTGAGATGGTATTTGATCATGTCGGGGATTTCCGGCAGGGTGGAAGGTCCCAGAATGACCACAGGCGCTTCGATACCGCTCACGCGCAACTGAATGCCTTCATCGGCGTTGGCCACGCCCAGCATCCGCGCGCCCGCGCGCAGGGCGGCATGAGATATTTCAATCGCGCCGTGGCCGTAGGCGTCGGCCTTCACGGTCTGCATAAAATCAACGTCATCGCCGATCAGGCGTTTAATTTCCAGCAGGTTGGTGGTAAAGTTGTCCAGGTCAACTTCCACCCAGCTGCGATATTTTTGTTCGTTTCTCAGGGGCATGATTCCGCCAAATCCTCTTCGGGTTGTAAAAACATCAGGACCGGTTCTCGTGCCTGATACACAACCTGCTACCCCAAAGCACCCGATAAAGTCAAGCTGTCCTTTGGTTCACGGATAGATGGTCTCTACTGTGATCCCTTTGAAGCTTTATTTCGACGGATTTTGTGTGACCTGCAAAAAAATGAATAAAAAATCAATCAATGCTTGAAAGAAAAAAATTTTTAGATTAAAATCAAATAAATAATCATAAACAGAGGGCGGAAGTTAAGACCCATCAACAACGAGGAGGGAGCGAAAATGTCTAAAGTAAAGCCAGGTGATGTTCTGAGTTGTGAAGTATGCGGACTTGCTGTTATTGTGGATGAGGAATGCGGTTGCGCGATAGCCGAACTGATCTGCTGTGAAGAACCGATGGAAAACAAAGGTCCCAAACCGCCAAAGAAAGTGGTTGCTGCGCCGAAGAAAAAAGCGGTGGCGAAAAAGGCAAAACCTATCGTGAAAAAACCAGTGGCTAAAAAAGCAGCGGTGAAAAAACCTGCGGCCAAAAAACCGGCAGCAAAAAAGAAAGCAACCAAAAAATAATCAGGTAAGATGATTTCAAGTATAGTCGACGGTCTCAGCCCCTGGATTTAGGGGCTCGTGACCATCATTTTCTGACAGCCCCTGACAGACATTTTTTATTGTATCCAATAAAGTTGTTCTATTAATGAAAAAAGCTGTTCGTCATAACGATACAGACCCGGTCCGGTTCCCGACGGCGCAAAAAAACAGCCGGGATAATGTCTGGTGTAATAAGTTCGGTTATTTTATTGATCTGGATGCCTGCGAGGCGCGGTCTTATCAGAAGAGAGTCTGCCGCCGCTGTTTTGCGACGCTGACTCAGTTATCGCTGCCTTTTGATTAGCCCCGGCTCAGATGTTTATTAAGTTGCTTCGGAAACCCCTCGAAAGAATCACCCAAACCCGCTCCATCTCTTAAGAGAAGTCTATCAGCTCTTATCTGCGGGATTTTCCTGCCCCCTACTTCCTGCCTCCCAGCAGAGAACCCAGAACACCGCGGACAATTTGCCGTCCGACGGATGAACCGATGGTTCGGGCCAGGCTTTTGGCTGAGGCCTGGACTAAACCGTCCGTCTGGCCTCCCCGGGGGCCTGTGCGCCCGAACAGGATGCTGCTGAGGCTCCCGCCGAGACCGCCTAACAATCCGCCGTCGCTTTGCTGAGGTACTTGCTGCGCGCCGGGCTGCGCTGTTGTTCCGGCGGATGCCGGCGCGGCCTGAACGTTAGCGCGCAGCTTTTCATAGGCTGATTCGCGGTCCAGTGTCTTTTCATAGTGCCCATAGATGGTTGAGCCGTTGATGGCTGCCGACCGTTCAGCATCGGTGAGCACACCGAGCCTCGAGGCGGGCGCGATGACAAAAGACCTTTCCACCGGAGATGGACGGCCTTTTTCATCCAAAAACGAGACCAGCGCTTCACCGACGCCCAGTTCCGTGATCACATCGGCCGTGTTGAAGGCGGGATTGGGACGCATGGTGTCCGCCGCCGTTTTGACCGCTTTCTGATCGCGGGGCGTAAAAGCGCGGAGGGCATGCTGGACACGGTTGCCCAGCTGGCCCAGAACCGTTTCCGGAATGTCCAATGGGTTTTGCGTGACGAAATAAACACCTACGCCTTTGGACCGGATCAGGCGCACAACCTGTTCAATCTTTTCCAGAAGAGCGGTTGGCGCGTCATTGAACAATAGATGCGCTTCGTCGAAAAAGAAGACCAGTTTGGGTTTTTCCACATCACCCACTTCGGGCAGCTGTTCAAAGAGTTCGGAGAGCATCCAAAGCAGGAAGGTGGAATAAAGCTTGGGATTGTTGTAGAGCTTGTCGGCGGCAAGGACATTAACCACGCCTCGTCCTTCACCGTCTGTCTGCATCAGGTCGGCAATGTCCAGCATCGGCTCTCCGAAGAATTTATCGCCCCCCTGCTCATCGATTGTTAAAAGGCCGCGCTGAATCGCGCCGACAGAGGCCGCGGAAATATTGCCGTATTCCGTGGTAAACTGTTTGGCGTTGTCACCGACAAACTGGATCATGGCTCTCAGGTCTTTTAAGTCCAGCAAAAGCAGACCGTTGTCGTCGGCAATTTTGAAGACCAGCGTCAAGACGCCCGACTGGGTTTCATTAAGATTCAGCAGCCTCGCCAGTAAAAGCGGTCCCATGTCGGAAATGGTGGCGCGTACCGGGTGACCCTTTTCACCATACACATCCCAGAATACGGCCGTATTGGCGCGGGGCTGAAAATCTTTGATGCCGATGGATTCGAGCCTTTTTATCATTTTCTCGGAAGCAACACCCGCCGCTCCGATGCCGGAAAGGTCTCCCTTGACATCAGCCATAAAGACGGGGACGCCGATGGCGGCGAAGGATTCGGCCATTTTTTGCAGCGAAACGGTTTTACCTGTGCCGGTGGCGCCGGTGATCAACCCGTGACGGTTGGCCATGTTCGGCAACAAGACAATTTCTTTTCCCTGAGACATTGCGATCACTAATGGCGCGCTCATGAAAACTCCTTTTTGAAGTTGTTTATTGATCGTTTGTAATTAACGTAATGCTGTCATTATCGGGTAAAACTATAATAAAGAAACGCATGATATGTCAATAAGGAAGAATGACGATCAATGATTCATTGTAACGCTGCTTCATATTCTGCCGCGGAATAACCGCTAATGACCCGGCCATTGACAATGGCCAGAGGGACCCCGCTGCCGGGGAACGATTTTCTTCTTTCAGCGGCGCTGCGGTCCTTCTCAATATCATATTCGGTAAAGCGGATGTTTCTGGAGGCGAAGAACTCTTTGGCTTTTCTGCACCAGGGGCACCAACTGGTCGTGTATAAAATGACTTCGTTATCTCTGTCAGGTTTTGCGTCGTTTCGAGGTTGGATGGCGCGTCGCTGTGCCGGCGCTTTCTCTGGTGCGGCAGGCGCCGAAAGATCGGCGCTGGGTTCGCTTTCGTGAACCTTGATATTTTTAGCGGATTTGGAAGGCGGCGGATAATCGGTGATATGAACATTTCCGTCGTTATCTTCCCATTTATAAAAATCGGCCTGGGCAAGGCCTGAACAGATCAACAGCATTAACAAAACGGGCAGGAAATATTTAGACATTCGTTCTCTCTCCGATACTTTTTCGTCATGACCGTTATGATGAAGCATTACGGTTGGCGGATATTGCTGCAGGATTAAACTATCGGATGAGCGGCTGGTGTGTCAATAAGAATTACTCATTGCATGATCGCTGACCGCGTGCGCGCCCCGGTTTCTTCGCGAGCTTTAATTTGGCATTGGTCTTAGTTTATGCTATATCGACGTTGCAATATGGCAGGGGATCACCCTGACCTATAAACCAAGGATTGCTGCATAAAATGCTGCGTTTATTCACTCATCCGCCATACCAGGATCCATATGTTTGAATACACCATTACCCGTGAAGATTCCTGCCGGTGCGTGACGGCAAAAGGCCGCATTGACGCGCTGTCCGCGTCTGAAATTCAAAAAGTATTTCAGCAACTGATTCTGGAAGGCGAACGCGTTTTGCTGGCCGATTTATCCGGCGTCCATTACATCAGCAGCGCGGGACTGCGCATCTTTATTACCACGCAAAAAGAACTCAAAAAAGTGGGAGGCGAAATGCTGCTTGCGCGCCTCACACCACAGGTATTTGACGTTTTCAAAGTCAGCGGTGTCGATCAACTTTTCCGCATCGTGTCGGGTTCCGACAGCGCCCTGGCGCTGACGGACGCGAATCAGTCAACTGCGTCCGGGCAATCAATCAAGACGGATCAGATCTCTATCGAGTATATCGAGACAGCCGCTCCTGCCGGTTCTCTGCTGCTCATCGGTTCAACAGATAAAATGGAAAATGCCGCCTATACACAGTCGGATGTTGTGGCCGTGCCTGCTTCTCAAATGCGGTCGGGCTGCGGGCTGGCGGCGCTGGGCGACAGCTTTGACGACTATCAAAGTCTGTTCGGTGAAGCGATGGCGATCAACGGCAACTTTTTTTACTACCCAGCCGTGCGCCGTCCATCGGTTGACTATATGCTGAACGCGCATTCTGATCCTGCCGCCACCTATAAATTTCTGCACGGCTTCGGTGTGAATGGCGACTATCGGTACCTCATGTCTTTTAAAAGCGAAAACGGAGCATTGGATCTGACGTCGCTGATTAAAAATGTCTTATCCATTTCCAGGGCGGATCTCATCGGTGTTACGCTGCTGGTTGAAAGCAAAGGGATTTGGGGCATGAACATTAAAAAGCCGCCGATGGAAAATCTGCAATCAGCCAGCCCCGAGAGCATATTCAGCAGCCGCTCCTTTCCCGACTGGTTTGATTTTCCCGTGGAACCGGCGCACATAGGCTCGGTTGTGGCCGCAACGGGCATTGCCGCTCGCAATCCGCGGGAGCTGCCCGCAGATTTTCAACCTCTTTTTTCCGGCGGCAATTTATTTCATCTGCACGGCGGCATTTTCGGCAAAGCGCCCATCGGCAATAACGTACAGGAATTTGACCGGGAACTGGTCCGTATTTTCAACGAGCTGGATGTGTTTAAAGTTCAGCACCTCCTTGGACAATCACGGTTTGCGGGCGGCATGGCCGGTATCGTGGAAATCGAGGTATAGCCGTGGAGCTCTGGGTCGGCGCGATCAACCTGGGTATTTTATACGCCTTCATGGCGATGGGCGTCTTCATCACATTTCGCATTCACGATTTTCCCGATATCACCGTGGACGGCAGTTTCGTTACGGGCGCGGCCATGACAGCCGTGCTGGTTGTGGCGGGCGTCAATCCCTGGATCGCGCTTTTGCTTTCCTTTCTGGCGGCGTCAGTGGCGGGCGCGGTCACGGCGCTGATTCACACCCGGTTTCAAATCGCCGGACTGCTGGCCGGCATCATGGTCATGACCGGGTTGTATTCCATCAACCTGCACATCATGGGCCGGTCCAATATCCCGCTGCTCAATGAACCAGGGCTGATTGCCACCCTTAAAAACATCAATCCCGGGCTGCCTTATGAAATATGGCTTTGCCTGATTTTCAGTGCGGTCATCGCCGTGTTCTGGCTCGCTATCTCATTATTTTTCCGCACGGACTTCGGCATCTCCATGAGGGCTACCGGCAACAACCCCGCCATGGCGGCCGCTTCCGGCATCAACGTCAATGGCATGAAAATATTCGGCATCGCGCTGGCCAATGGATTGGTGGGTATTTCCGGTAGTCTCGTTGCCCAGTATCAGGGCTTTGCCGATATCGGGATGGGCATCGGCTCGATTGTCTTCGGTCTGGCGGCGGTGATCATCGGAGAAACGATTCTGCCCTTAAAGTCGATCTGGGCCAAGACGCTCTCTGTGATTATCGGTTCAATCATTTTCCGGCTCATGGTGGCTCTTGCGCTCTATGTGGGATTGAACCCTATTGATTTGAAGCTGATCACGGCGGTCTTCGTCCTGGCCATTCTGATCGCGCCCAAAATTCTTCACCATCGATACACAAATAAAAGGGTTCAGGCATCGCGCCTGCCCTCATTTCTTTCCGGGAAAAAACCGCTCATTGCCTTTGGCCTGCTTGCTTTGGTGATAATTGGCGCGGTTTTCGGTTACACGCTTTTCCGGACAGCGCTTTTTGCCGATAAACCGAAATTGCGCATTGGCATTGTGCAACTGACCGATCATGATGTGCTGAATATGACGAGGGACGGTTTTATCCGGGAACTTGGCAAACTGGGTTATGAGAATGGGAAAAATGTCACCCTTTTTCTGGAGAATGCCAACGGCGACATGGCCACCGTCAATACGATTCTGGATAAATTTATTCAGGACAAGGTGGATGTGGTCGTTCCCATTTCCACCGGCTGCACACAGGCCGCCATTAACAAGATTAAAGATCAGGCCGTTGTCTTTGCCACGGTGGCCAACCCCTTCCTCATCAACGCGGGCACATCCGATACGGATCACCTGCCCAATGTCACCGGCGTTTACGGAGCGGTGCCGATGGATAAAATGATTGAACTGACGACGGCGATTCTGCCGGGAAAGATCAAGGTCGGCTGCATCTGGGATCCGTCTCAGGTCAACGCGGTATTCAATGTCAAACAGTTGCAGGCCCAGATTGCAAAGCACCCCGGGATTACCTTTGCCGGCGCCACGGTCACCGGATCATCGGAAGTTCAACAGGCCGCGCAGGCTCTGACCGGGCAGGGCATTGACGCTTTTGTGCTGGTGACGGACAACATCGTTTTTTCCGCGCTGGAATCCGTTTTCAAGGCGGCGGACGCCCGAAAGATCCCGGTGATTATCAGTGACGTGGAACGTCTCGACGACGGAGCGCTGGCCGCCTGCGGCTATGACTATACCCAGAGCGGCGAACAGGCCGCGCGCCTGGTGGATCGCATTCTCAAAGGTGAAAGCCCCGCGCGCATTCCTTTTGAACGGTACCGGCATCTGACGGTAGGGGTCAATCCGGATGTCGCCCGCAGACTCGGCATCACCCTGCCTCCGACCCTGCTTTCCCAAGTCGTGCTGGTCACGGACAGTAAAAAAAAGGAAGCGCCGCCCAAACGCCTGGTGGTTTTTATCTTTTCAGACAGTCCATTGTTGGAACTCAGTGCCAAGGGCATTCTTGCTGAACTCAACCGCAGCGGCATCCTGAAGAAACATAATATCTCCGTGGACTTTAAAAACGCCCAGAATGATTACAGCACCGCCCAGGCCATTGTCCAGGACATGGTCCGGCAGAACTATGACTACATCGTTACAGCCTCGACGATGTCGTTACAGGCCACGGCCAACGGCAATAAAAAGATCCCTCACGTTTTCGGCACGGTCACCGACCCTTACCGGATGGGTATTGCCAAAAGCGCCACCGATCACATTCCGAACATCACCGGTGTAGCGACGTTCCAGCCTGTCGAATCCACCATCAAAGCGATGCGGGCGATATTTCCGAAGGCCAGGCGCATCGGGCTGGTCTGGAATCCTTCCGAGGCCAATTCGGAAGCCTGCACACTCAAGGCACGCGCCGCGGCTAAAAAATATTCTTTTGAACTGGTGGAAAAGACCGTGACCAGGACGGACGAGGTCAAAGACGCGGCAATGGCGGTGATCAACGAAGGAGTCGATGTCTTTTTTACCTCCGGTGACAACACGGTGATTGTCGCGTCGGCGACGGTTGCTCAAGTGATGAAGGAACATAAAGTGCCCTATTTCACCAACGATCCGTCCGATCTGGAGCGCGGCGCGTTCTTTTCCGTCGGCGCGGACTACTATCAGGTCGGTATAGAAACGGCAAAAATGGCGATCCGTGTGATTGAAGGAGAAGATCCTAAAAACATCCCCATCCGGGAGTACGTTCCCGAGGCGGTCGGCGTCTCTCTGCCACTGGCCGCGCGCTATGGCGTTAAAATCCCGGATGAGTATCTGAAAAAAGCAATTGTGGTGAAGAGGTAAAGCATGATCCGTTTGTGTGATATTCATAAGACGT
The DNA here is from genome assembly GCA_964445385.1 of uncultured Smithella sp. GTDB lineage: Bacteria > Desulfobacterota > Syntrophia > Syntrophales > Smithellaceae > UBA8904. Next base: position 11,543 of record CAYULE010000023.1, on the reverse strand, counting down.
TCAACGCCGGCACCCAGAACGAAGTGTATGCGCTTCGGGGGATTAACCTGGAAATCCGGCAGGGCGAGTTTGTCACCATCATCGGCACGAACGGTTCGGGAAAATCCACACTGCTCAATCTGCTGTCCGGCACGATTGCCCCCGATACGGGGAGCGTGTTTATTAATGATCGGGACGTCACAAATCAGAAGGACTATCAGCGCGCGCGTGTCATCGCGCGTGTTTTTCAGAATCCTTTTATGGGAACCGCTCCGGATATGACGATCGCGGAAAATTTGCTGATTGCCTCGCTCAGGGGCCTCAAGCATCATCTGCGGATGGGACTTTCCGCCGGGCGCCTGGATGAGTTTCGCAGGCAGGTTGCGAGGCTGGAGATGCAGCTGGAAGACAGGCTGGATAATATCATCGGCTCGTTATCCGGCGGGCAGCGTCAGGCCGTCAGTCTGCTGATGGCCGTCATCCGCAAGCCTGACGTATTGTTGCTTGATGAACATACGGCCGCGCTCGACCCCAAATCGGCCGCCCAGATTGTCACTCTGACCAAAGCGTTTGTAGAAAAAGAGAACCTCACGACCTTTATGGTGACCCACAGCATGCAACAGGCTCTCGAACTGGGCAACCGGACGCTGATGATGCACAAGGGTCAGATCATCGACGATATTTCCGAAAAGGAAAAAAAGCAGCTGACCGTGGACGACCTGCTGGACAAGTTTGCCCAGCTGCGCAAAGCGGAAAAACTGACTGATGAAATCATCGAACAGCTCAGAAGAGAATATCTGTAGTTTCATTTCTATTGATTTGTTGGGACAGATGTCCTGCTCTTTTTACGATAAACGGCCGATTCCTTAATGTTGGCAATTGCTGGAGCGGTCTTTGTTTGAGCCATAAGGGTAGAGGTTCTGATGGTTAATAATCTGCAAACGACCCAACGGATTAGAACAAATTCATTCGGCTTTTTCGTAATCTCATTTTGTTACGTATAGCACCTGTGAAGTGATATTGATAAATTCCCTTCTTTTCCTGGTATTGAACCAAAGTTCTTTTCTGAACGACTTCATTCTTTGCGTCCATTAAGCAGCTGAAAGGGTTACCTTTAACAGCCGCAATACAGTATCATATATCGTTGGGTCTTTACGTAATCTTGGCCCCGCAACATTGAGGACTTTGATTTGGTTTTCAGTCAGCCAGGAAATCAGTTTTTCAGAGACCGGAATAAATATCGGCCCTAACATTTCATATTGCCGCACATGCGCATGCTCATGCCGACGATTGATGGAAAGAGATTTTCTGTTTTGTTCCAGAACCACATGTCCCAGGGTTATCGCGCTGACGCCTCCGCGTACAGGCATACATTTTTTAAGGATGAGCGATATGAGCCTGCTGTGTAGCTCGAGCACATCGTTAACCACATGTATCCCGCCACGGGTAAACAAAGCCAGCGGAACAAACAGAAGTCCCAGCGTCGTGTTGGGCAGTGCCCATATATATCGCAGGAATTTCATTTTAACGCCTTGTCCCCGGAATTCCCGGTACTCACAAATAAGCGGTTGTTATGCAACTGTTTGGTTTTTGCCCTGGCGTTTGGCACTATAGAGTGACTGGTCGGCTCTATTAATTAAATCCGCGCTGTTTTCACCGGGATGGAGCTGGGCAAGACCGATGCTGACAGTCACTGAAAATTGTTGTCCGTCGATTGTTTCAAAAGTATCATCACTGATTAAGCGGCGGATTCTTTCCGCAACATCCAAGGCTTTTTCCTTTTCGGCTCCCGGCAGGATGACAGTGAACTCCTCTCCGCCGTATCTGCAGCCGTAATCCTTATCGCGAATCGACATCAGAACGATTTCGCCCAGTCGTTTCAGCACCTGATCCCCGGCAGGGTGTCCGTACGCGTCATTTATCTTTTTGAAATCATCCAGATCCAGTATCAATAATGACAGGGGATCGCCTAAATTACCGGAAAGGGAGATTTCACTTTTTAGTTTTTCATTAAAATACCGTTTATTGTACAATTTTGTAAGGCCGTCGGTATTGCTTAAAATCAACAGACGGTGTTCCCTGTTTTCCAGTTCCCGGTTTTCCTGCTGCAACGTTCTTATCCGGTCCGCCAAGGCCAGGGAGAGTAAAATGGATTCTGCGGCAACCGCGATCGGATAAGAATAGGTGATTAACTGTGTTTGGGGCAGGATGCCCGAGCTGCGAAACGCCCAGGTCAGCATACCGACGGATAAGACCGACCATGCAGTTAAAAAATATCCGGCCGGCTTCATGCCTTTGATAAAACATACCAGGCCGGCGGTGATAGCCATGATTGGAAAGGTTGCGCCGATGGCGGCGCCTAAAATCTGCACCTGATAATAAAAACTCGTAACAGCCATTAATATCAAGAGGATAGCAAAAAACATATACGCCATTAATATTTTATCAATAAACGGCGCATTCTTGGAAGTCAGCAGAAAGGTACGGCAGAACCAGGCGGCGAAAAAAACAGTAGAACCGGCGAATGCGGAAAGAAGATAAAAATGTGATCCCGACAGTATCCCGGTAAGCGCACTGAAGTGACCGAGCCCTATGGACAGGTAGAGGAAATTTGTCAATATGTATAACACATACACCAGATATGTCTTGTCCCGGAGGGACAAATACATACATGCATTATAAAGGGTCATGGCAATAATCAATCCATAAATAATGCCAAAAACGGTGAAATCCCACGTAAGCCAGTTGCGGAATTCATTTAATCGTCTGACATGCAGCGAAAAATTCAGCGGCGGTCCCCAGGACGCCATTTTAAGATACATGGGACGACTTTCATCATAATCTTTGGGGATAAAAAATATGGAACTCCGGTTTAAGATGTTTATCCGGTTTGATTGATCAGATGTAACGGCAGAAAGTTTTCTCCAGTTTTCTCCCATGATTTGTGCCGTTTTCCGAATATCATGGCTATCCCGGATAACCGGAACCCACAGTTCGATTGTCGGCATCCAGGCACGGTCGATTTCCAGGAGCCATGAATTGTTATCCAGGTACTCATATTCGCATGAATTTTCGGATTGATCGAACTTCAGCAGAAACCTGAACCAGTACGTGGATCGGGTGATACCGAAATTTAACTGCGGGGCATTTAACGGGACAAAACGATCCTGTGTGCCCGGGTGAAGCAGTTGCTCCAACGACAGTTCTCCGGCAGGATCTTCCAAAAATTCAAGAGTCCGGCAGATGTTTACTTTTGGGGAATCTTTTAGAAATGTTTGCTCCAGAGCATGGGCATGAGCGCAATGGAACAACATACCTGTGACAAGACACAGCAACCATAGTCTTCTTTTATAAACCGTCATTGAATTGATTAGAACTTCCTTTTTTTACTGTCGGCAGTATAGGAAACGGTTTTTTGAGAGTCAAGAATATTCTGCCACAAGATATGGGGTGCAACTTTATTGATTACGAATTGAAAGGCAGCACAATTTTCAAAATTGACGTTGTGTGGAATACAGGAAGAACATCTCGAAAAAAATCCATCAACGATGTTTTTATTTTCGGAAATGGTCACGGCTTGCATTGTCTACCTACAAACAAATGGATTTCGAAAAAAACCAGATATTGATGATTACGAAATGAAATCTTATTATCGGTATAACGAGTTTGCGGAGTTCATCGGATTACCGATCTCCAGCTCCAGAGGCACCTGAATTGAAAAATGAAAAATCAATAAAACTGCTGCCCCTGACTGACTTAATCGCTTGGATATCCATCCTCCATAAGAATCTTCAATATCTACTGTAGCATCTCCGTCCGTCACCTCCGCTGAGGTAACGTCTATACCGGACAGTTTACCGGCTTCTGCCATTCCATTTTTTTGTCTTGACAGGATCGTTGTCTTCGTATTAAGTGTAAAGTAATACTTCATGGTTGATAAATTTATGAACATGCCGTCTGGCCGCAATATACAGATATTTATCCTCTACTCCGCTTCTCAAAAAACGGTTCAACACCATTCCATCTCCCTTTTCCTATTATTCCATCTTATTCCTTCGCCATCGCGCTTCCCCGCTGTTTCTTTGCAATGCACCATTCCTTAATAAAAAATACTATCGACGCGGCACGGAAAGCCATGAAACGTCCATAGAAGAATTCATATCAATACCGGCAACAAAAAAGCATTGGCAAACCATTGTGAATTCATGCCGACGGAAAGCAGGAACGTTAATGAATAAGTAGTTTAACCCATCAAGGAGGTTTGGATAAATGAATTATGAAATGATCCAGTTCGTCAAAGACGGGCCTGTTGGCCTTCTGACCCTCAATCGACCGCAGAGCCTCAACGCCATGAACTTTGTCATGCTCAACGAGTTCAGGGATTTTTTCAACGATCGTTTCCGCGACCATGATACGAGGGTGATCATCGTGACCGGCGCGGGAAAAGGCTTCAATTCCGGACTCGACCTCGGCGATCCCGCCATTATGACACCCGCCGGCGGTTATACCCCCAAGCAAATTTATGAAATGCAGAAGCTGTTTTCCGACTTTATCCTCTTCATGCGGCGCTGTCCTCAGCCGATTATCGGCGCGATTAACGGCGCTGCGGTGGGTGCGGGGTTTTCCATTGCCATGGCCTGCGATGTCCGCCTGGCCTCGCCGAACGCCAAGTTCGCCGCCGCTTATATCAACGTCGGAGCCGGCGGGGCTGATATGGGTTCCTCCTGGCTTCTGCCCCGCCTGGTAGGAACAGGCAATGCAGCACGGTATCTTCTGACTGGCGACCTGTTCGGCGCGGAGGAAGCTTTGAGAATCGGTCTCATCCAGGCCATTGTCGAAAAAGAACATCTTATGGAGGAGGCCATGAAGATGGCGCAGAACATGGCCGGCAAGACCCCGCTGGGCCTGAGGCTGACCAAGGAGGCTCTCAACCGCAATGTCGGAGGCCTGAGTCTCGAAGATGCCATTCAGATCGAGGATCGGAACCAGGCCATGTGTGTCGTCCAGACCTATGCCCATCCACAGGGATAAAGAACCAGAAGGAAGCCACTTTTCAGCAGGGGCATCACATTTCCGGCTTCACACGGATTGAACCTTAGATTGAGAAAGTGAGGACAGTCATGGAAAGCAGAATCTGGCATCAGGCTTATGTGAACGGCGTGTCTCCAACCATCGCATTTGAAGAAATCACCATGTCGGCCGCTCTGGAGAGAACGGCCCGACGGTATCCCGAGCTGACCGCCCTGATCCTGATGGGACAGGAAATGACCTATGGTAAACTGAACGAAAACGTCAACCGGTTTGCTTCCGCCCTGGCCCACCTGGGCATCACGAAAGGCGACAAGGTGGCCCTTGTGTTGCCGAATATTCCCCAGATGGTGATTGCCACCTATGCCCTTTTCCGCCTGGGCGCCATCGCGGTAATGAACAATCCTCTTTATACGGAAAGCGAACTGGAATATAATCTCAAGGATTCCGATGCAAAAATGTCCATATGCCTGGATTTCTTCGTCCCCAGGGTCCTTTCCCTGCGCGGCAAGACAAGCATCGAAAAGGTTATTGTCTGCCATATTCGCGATTTTCTGCCCCCCCCGGGTGATGATCCCTTTATTAAGGAACTCCACAGTCTTCATCTGGATATCGAAGCGCAGGACGGCGTTCATGAATTCATGCAGCTAATGGCCAACGGCGATGTCAACCCTCCGCGGACTGAGGTGGCCTTCGAAGATCCCGCGGCATTCATCTATACGGGAGGCACGACCGGTGTTTCCAAGGCCGTCATCATCAGCCATGCGAACTCGAGTATCGCGGCGCAGCAGTTCAAAAGCTGGCTTGTCGACGTCGAAGACGGAGCGGAGAGACTCCTTGCCGTTCTGCCTTTCTTCCATGTGGCCGGCTATACGGACATCATGAACAATGCCATATACCGGGGATGGAGCATCATTCTTGTTCCCCGTCCGACAGCCGAAACGATCATTGATTTGACACTCAAATACAAACCCACCTTGTTCGGCGGCGTTCCCACCATGTTTGTGGGCCTTCTGAACCATCCGAAATTCATCTCGGCCAAACTCGATTTCATCAAGGGCTGCCTTTCCGGAGCCGCCCCCCTGGCCCTGGAAACCATAAGTGCATGGGAGAAGGCTACAGGTTCGACCATCGTGGAACTCTACGGATTATCGGAAACAACGGCGTTGGCCACGTTCAACCCCTGGCGGGGGAAAACAAAAATCGGCAGCGTCGGTGTGCCCATACCGGAAACCGACTGCCGCATTGTCGATCTCGAAGAGGGCGCCATAGAACTGAAGCAGGGAGAAGCGGGAGAAATCCTCATCAAAGGACCGCAGGTTACGAAAGGGTATTTTAAAAATCCTGATGCAACGGCGGAAGCCATTAAGGATGGATGGCTTTATACGGGAGATATTGGTTATCTGGACGAAGAGGGATACCTGTTCATCGTGGATCGAAAGAAAGACGTCATCATCGCCGCCGGGTACAACATTTACCCCCGTGAAGTCGATGAAGTTCTTTATCGGCATCCCAAGGTGCAGGCGGCCTGTGTCATCGGCATTCCCGATACCTATCGGGGAGAAACCGTCAAGGCCTTTATTGTCCTTAAACAGGACGAAACGGCGACGGAAGCGGAGATCATCGCTTTCTGCAGGGAAAAACTCGCGGCCTATAAGGTTCCCAAATATGTCGAATTCCGGTCCGAACTTCCCCAGACGAGCGTGGGAAAGATTCTGCGCAGGAAACTCCGCGACGAGGAGATGGCGCGAATAGAGGCACAGAAGAAGGCATGATGAGCCCGGTTTTAATATGTTTGGAAGATCTTTGATGGAAGCCCGCAAGAAAAAGAGCTTATTGTCCCTGTAAAATTGGCAGCACAGGGACAAGGGTTTACACAAGGCGGAAGCAGCGTAAAGTGTCAACCCTTATTGAAACCTGTTTTCTATAATATGCCGCCCTGCGGCAGGAATGTTAAGGAGACAACCCCATGAAGCGTGAACGATTCTGGCAGAAGTCTTATGACGACCATATGGAAGATATTGATCCGGCCCTCTTTGAAACTTCTTATCCGAAGGTGATCAGCCCTACTTTTAAGAACTATCCCGACAGAACGGCCTACTCGTATATGGGTCGACATATCAGTTATGCCGAACTGGACGCGTCCAGCAACAAGTTTGCCCATATGCTGATGGCCAATGGATTCCGGAAAGGCGATGTCGTCAGCATCAATATTCCCAATATGCCCGAATATCTTTTCGCCTGGCTGGGAACCCTCAAGGCGGGCTGCACGGTCTCGGGGGTATCACTTCTTCTCTCAACGCAACAGATCGCCCAACAGCTCGTCGATTCCAGGGCGAGGGCCCTGGTGATCCTCGATATTTCCTTCGCCGATAAGGTTCCCGAACTGGTGGCCCAGTTGCCCGATTTACGCGTCATCGTCGCGGCCAAAGCCGCCAGCTTCTTACCCGGCTTTGAAGGAAAGGTCACACCCCAGGCAGGGAAGACGGTTTACAACTTCGACGACATTCTCAAGGACGAATCCTTTGCAGACACGCTTCCCGACGTGGAAATTGTTCCCGACGACATTGCGTATCTTCAATATACGGGGGGGACGACGGGCATGCCGAAAGGCGCCATGCTCAGCCACAGAAACGCTGTTGCTGACGTGCTGATATACAGGAAATGGCTGGGATGGAAAGACGGCGACATGACGGCCGTATCCGGATTTCCCTTCTTTCATATCGCCGGAATATTCGTTAACGCCATGGCCGTCCATATGGCCGGAACGCAGGTTCTTGTGCCCAATCCCCGCGATACGGATCACATCTGTGATCAAATCGAAAAATACAAACCATCCCTCCTCGTCAGTGTGCCGGCCTTGTATCAGTTGCTCATGGCGAATCCCAGATTTCGGCAGATGGATCATTCCCAGGTCAAGACATGCATATCCTCAGCGTCCCCCTTCCCCGAAGAGGCGCAGAAGGAATTCGAGAAGATCGTCGGTAAGGGGAAACTATTGGAAAACCTCGGCATGACGGAAACATCGCCGCTTACTGCCAGCAACCCGGTCAAAGGGAAGAAAAAACTGGGGAGCGTCGGTCTGCCCCTGATCAACACGGACATCAGGCTCCTTGACCCCATGACGGGCATTGAAGTCCCCGTGGGTGAACCCGGAGAAATCTGTGTCAAAGGCCCCCAGGTCATGGTCGGCTACCATGGCCTGCCGGAAGAAACAGCCAAAGTCATCGACGCCAACGGCTATATGCATACGGGCGATGTCGCCGTACAGGACGAGGAAGGCTATTTACGCATCGTCGACCGAACGAAGGATATGATCATCGTCAGCGGATACAAGGTCTTTTCCGTAAAAGTGGAGGCGATCCTGGCAGAACATCCGTCGGTTATGAAATCGGCCCTCGTCGGGGTTCCCAATCCGGATCGCCCGGGATCGGAGTTTGTGGCCGCTTTCATTGAGCTCGATCCCGACTGTAATACATTCCAGGGGGATGATGCGGCGCTCAAGAACAACATCCTGTCGTTTCTAAAAGAAAAACTTGCGCCATACGAAATACCGAAATATGTAAAATTCATGAAGGAGTTGCCACTGACGGCCGTTGGCAAACTGGACAAGAAGCTGCTTCGAAAAGATGCGCCCCAGCTGTTGTCCGATATCAAGGAACAGAAAGGATAAAGGTTCCGGGCGAGTATTTCATAACAGAATTAAGGAGTTTGCATGGGATTAAAAATTGGGGAGTTGTCGAAACGAACAGGCGTACCTGTTTCCACCATCCGGTATTACGTCAGCAACGGTTTGCTGCCGGCACCCGTCAAAGTTGGCAAACAGCTTTCTCACTACGATGAAGACTGTATTCATAAACTGCAGACCATATCCTACCTTCAGGAAACCAGGCACTTTCCCTTGTCAATTATCGCCAATATTTTGAGACGGATGGATGACGGGCTGAGTTTGCAGGAAGCCGAATCGGTTGAAGATGTCATTTTTGGCGCTCCCCTGAATACCGCCGCCACCCAGCTTGTGGACCGGGAGGAATTCCTTGCGCAGACGGGGCTGACGTCCGCGGAACTGCAGGCGGCCGAAAAAATGGGGATGATGATGCCTTATATGCAGGATGAAGGAAAAGATTCTTATAATCACGAAGACATCCTCTGGGGAAGAGATGTTGTGAAAAATATTCTCCCGTTCAAGAGTTGCTGGAATGATTTTGCCGCCTACGTGAAGCTGGGAGAGAAGATGCTTGATCGGGAGTTTCTGATCAGGAAGAAGGTTGTAAAGGGCAAAGACATGAAGCAAAACATGCAGCTTTCGATCGAGTTGTCCAAAGCGGCTGATTTCGCCCGGGGCTATCTTATGAGAAGGCTTTTCCAGAAAAAAGTAAAATCCAACATCCGCAAAAGCCTTAAGGAAAAATAATTTGCCGGACCTTAGTTATAAAAACCATTCGGCATCATCACACAGCATGGAGGACCACATGGGACAAAATTTTTACAAGCGGGATGACAGGGACGTTAAGTTTGTCCTGAAGGAGCACCTGGGTATTGAGCGGCTCCTTCATTTTGATGTCTATAAGGGATTCACCATGGACGATTTCGACATGATCCTTGATCAGGCGCAGAAGATCGCCGCCAATGATGTCGCCCCGACCTTCCAGGACGGCGACCGTCAGGGATGCCGGTTTGACCGGGGTACGGTGTCCGTACCCGAATCATTCCATCACTGCTGGGATGTCTTCCGGGAAGGCGAATGGTTTTCCCTGGCCATGAGCACCGGTTACGGCGGACAGGGATTGCCCCTCATCATCGCCGAAGCCGCGGCCGAATTTTTCATGAGCGCCAATTTCTCTTTTGGCTGCTTTGTCGGACTCGGGCCGGGCAACGGGTACATGATCGAAAATTACGGATCTCAGAAGCTCAAGGATCTCTTCTGCCGGAAAATGTACGACGGAACCTGGGGCGGAAGTATGTGCCTCACGGAACCGGGAGCGGGATCAGATGCCCATATGGTGACGGCAAAGGCCGTTCCCGACGGAGACACCTATCGAATTCAGGGCACGAAAATTTTCATCACGTCGGGGGAACACAATCTGACAGAAAACATTATTCATCTGGTTATTGCGCGCATTGAGGGCGCACCGGCAGGGGCGAAAGGGATTTCCCTGTTTGCCGTACCGAAGATATGGGTGAATGAAGACGGATCAACGGGAGAACCGAACGATGTGGTCTGCATCGGGATTGAACACAAGATGGGGCTCAATGCCTCCGCCACATGCGCCCTGAATTTCGGAGAAAACGGCCATTGCCGCGGTTATCTGGTGGGTGAAGCGGGCATGGGCCTGGCGTACATGTTTCAAATGGTCAACTGGGCCCGCATGGCTGTCGGTCTTGAATCGGTCGCCTTTGGCGCCAATATCTACGCAAATGTTCTGGCCTATGCAAAAGAAAGGGTTCAGGGAACCCCCTTCGGCAAAAGCGGCGAGCGCGTGAGGATCGTCGAGCACGTGGATATCCGCAGAATGCTGATGAATCTCAAATCGCTGACGGAAGGCATGCGGGCGCTGGTGTACAAGGCCTACCTCGTCGAAGACCTCTCCAAAAACTGTCCGGATGAGGATGACCGAAAGAAGGCCAAAAGACGGCTGGAACTGCTGACACCCCTGGTGAAAGCCTACTGCTCCGACCGGATTTTCGAAATGGGCCGGGATGGCATCCAGATTCTGGGGGGATATGGATTTACAAAGGAGTATCCTGTCGAGCAATATACAAGGGACTGCAAGATTCTATCGATCTGGGACGGAACAAATTACATCCAGTCCGCCGACCTGGCGGGGCGGAAGCTGAGCATGGCCGGAGGCCGGGTCTTTATGGACTGGGTCGAGGAAGTGACCGCTTTTGTCAAGGACCACAAATCGGACCAGACATTCGCCCAGGAAATCGCCCTTCTGGATGAAGCCCTCCAGACGATTGTCGGGCTGGCGATGGATTACGGGCGTTATTTTCAGGAAGGGAAACTCGACCTCATTCCTCTTACATCGACACGGTTTCTCGATAGCCTGGCGGAAACGGCTATCGCGCACCTGTTCCTGGAGCAGGGTCTCATCGCGCTGACAAAGCTCGAAACCGGCAATCTCGATCCCGCAGACCGCAATTTCTACCGCGGCAAGGTGGATACTGTCCGCTACTACTGCCGGAATTTTCTGCCGCAAATGTTCGGCCGGGCGCGAATCATCAGGATGGAGGACATGACGGCCATTCAGATCCGGGAAGAAGATCTGTAATATACAAATCTGGTATATCGTTTGCTCCTAACGAAGATGTCATCAGCGCAAAAAAGGAGAAGGCAAAATGATGAAAGAATGCGTAATAATTGATGGGGTATGAAGCGCCAATGCAAGGGCCCATAAGGATAAGGGCTGGTTTATGAATGTCCGGCCGGAACAATTGATGATCAAGGTCTATCAGGCCCTTTTTGAGCGCAACCCCAAAGTGAAGCCCGAAGAAGTCGAAGCGGTTTTCTGTGGAACAGCCAATCAGGCAGG
>CAYULE010000022.1:11420-22110 GCA_964445385.1 uncultured Smithella sp. | reverse complement strand
ATCAGCAGTATTTTTTTTATGTCAGTTCGTTTCGGCAAATTCTTTTTACCACTTTCATTTCTTATCTCATGGGCGGCGATGCACTGGCTCGCAGTGTTGCGAATGGAAGCTTTTTCCGGGTAACCCTGCCTGCGAAATGAAACGTCCGCCGGGTCGCTTGTCTGAGCGCCCCAGGCGCGAGTTTGCGACCCGGCAGTGAAGTGAGCAGCTGCAGGGTCGGAAAAAGATTCTGAGCAACGCTGTGAGCCAGTACATCGCCGCCTTCCCTTATTCCCACTCAATCGTGCTGGGCGGTTTGGAGCTTATGTCATAGACTACGCGGTTGATGCCGCGTACTTCGTTAATGATGCGGGTCGAAATACTCGCCAGAACATCCTGCGGGAGCCTCGCCCAGTCGGCGGTCATGGCGTCGTCACTCGTGACGGCGCGGATGGCCACGATATTTTCATACGTTCGCTGATCGCCCATAATACCGACGCTTTTAAGCGGCAGCAAAACGGTAAACGACTGCCAGAGTTTATAATAAAGATTGGCCGTGCGGATTTCCTCCATGAGAATCGTATCAGCTTTGCGCAAAACTGAAAGACGCGCCGCGGTCACTTCGCCGATGATACGAATCGCGAGCCCCGGTCCGGGGAATGGCTGACGCCAGACGACGTCATCGGCCAAGCCCAACTCTTTTCCCAGAAGCCGCACTTCATCTTTAAACAAATGTTTGAGCGGCTCGACGAGTTGCAATTTCATTGTTTTGGGCAGACCGCCGACATTATGATGCGATTTGATCACCGCGCTGGGACCGCCGAAGGCGGAGCGCGATTCAATCAGATCGGGATAAAGCGTTCCCTGCGCCAGAAATTTTACATTTTTAATTTTACGCGCTTCCTGATCAAACACGTCAATAAAAGTGCGGCCGATGATTTTACGTTTCTTTTCCGGATCAGTCACGCCTTTTAGTTTTTTAAGAAACAGTTTCCCCGAGCGGGCAAACCGCAGGTTGATCTGGAGATGCTTTTTAAACATTTCGATGACGCGCTCGGCCTCACCGGCTCTCAGCACACCGTTGTCCACAAAAACACAGGTGAGTTGACGGCCAATGGCCCTGTGCAAAAGAACGGCAGCCACCGATGAATCGACACCGCCGGAAAGACCTAAAATGACTTTCTCCTTACCCACCTGCTGGCGGATATCCTCGACCGCGCGGGCAACAAAAGATTTCATCGACCAGGATTTTTTGCAATGACAGACGGCAAACAGGAAATTCGCCAGTATTTTTTTACCTGCCTGCGTATGAACGACTTCGGGATGGAATTGCAGGCCGTAAAAATTTCGTTGAATATCTTCAGCGGCCGCAACGGGTGTATTAGCCGTGGAAGCAGTAATGGCAAAACCGTCCGGCAGCGTGCCAATTGAATCGCCGTGGCTCATCCAGCACTGCGTCTTTTTATTCACGCCGGAGAACAGACCTTTTTGTTTTTTAACATGAAGTTCGGCAAATCCATATTCGCGCTTGGTCGAGCCGATAACCTTACCACCCAGTGAATCCACCATGTATTGAAGGCCATAGCAAATTCCCAGCACAGGGATGCCCAGTTTAAAGATGCCGCGATCCACGCGCGGTGAACCTTTCGAGTAAATACTGGCCGGACCACCGGATAAAATAATGCCTTCCGGCGCCAGCGCTTTAATCACGGCAATGGAAATATCGGGGGGTTCAATCTGGCAATATACGTGGTGCTCTCGAACTCGTCTGGCAATAAGCTGGTTATACTGAGAACCGAAATCAATGATCAGAATCACTTTGTCTTCCCCTTTTCTTTTTTCATGATTTCAACGAACTGCGAAAACAGATATTCCGTATCGCGCGGCCCCGGCGCTGCTTCGGGATGATACTGAACGCTCATCGTCAGGGGTAGCTTCAGACCTTCGGAAGTCGCATCGTTTAAATTCCTATACGATTCATCAGCTTTGTTTTCAACCGATTCCGGAACAAGAACAAAGCCATGATTCTGAGAAGTGATTTCCACTCTGCCTGTTTCCAGATTTTTAACAGGCTGATTGATGCCGTGATGGCCGAACTTTAACTTGCAGGTTTTGCCGCCCACAGCCTGGCCGATCATCTGATGCCCCAGGCAGATGCCGAATACCGGCTGCTTACCGATGACTTCGCGCACCGCAGCCACAATATAGGGAAGAGCCGCCGGATCGCCGGGACCGTTGGAGAGCAAAACACCGTCGGGCTGATAGGAAAGAATTTCACTGCCTGTGGTAAACGCCGGCACAACGACGACTTCACAGCCGTTATTTTCCAGCAGCCGGAGAATGTTATATTTAACACCGCAGTCCAGGACGACAACACGGAGCTTCCTGACCGGTTTGTGTGCGGGAATTCTGCTTTTGGAAGGCGCGCCTTTTTTCCATAAGTATGGTTTCTGACAGGATACTTCGCGGACCAGATCTCTACCAACCAGGCCCGGATAGGCACCGACTTTTTCGAGCAGCTCGCCGGTATTGAATGTTTCCGTAGAAATAATGCCCTTCATCGAACCGGATAACCGCAGGCGGCGGGTTAACGCACGGGTATCGATACCTTCGAGCCCGATTTTGCCGCTGTCTTCCAGAAAGGATTTTAAGCTTTTCTTCATCCGCCAGTTGCTGGGATGGGATTGGTATTCTTTAACGATAAACCCTTCCAGATGAATACCACTCGATTCCATATCCTCATCATTGATGCCATAGTTGCCAACCAGCGGGTAGGTCATGGTGACAATCTGGCCTTTATAAGAAGGATCGGTAATCACTTCCTGATAACCGGTCATGCCGGTGTTGAAAACGACTTCACCCATCGTAACGCCGCTGCCGGCAAAGGCATTCCCCTCAAAAACACTGCCATCTTCGAGGACAAGCAAAGCTCTTCGACCTTTATTTAACAGCGGCATTGCTAATTTTATCTCCCACTAAAAACGTCTTTCAGAGTTTTTTATAAACCATCAATGATATTATCAGACCGAAAGGGAGTAGATTTACAGATTGCTGGTAAAAGCACACTCCCGTTTTTGTGCTTTACAGGAGGGGGGTCTAACTTTTTTTCCCGACTTCGTCAATCCTTAAAGATACAGGGAACGGTCAACCTGCTCAGACATGTAGCTCTCCGGTTGATCGTTCCCTGCTTCTCAATCATATTTAACCGATAAACAACATCTCCCAGAATTTCGGTAAGGGCCATTTTTCATCATCAACCAGACATTCCAAAGCATCCACATATGCCCGTAACTCATCCATTTTGGGCTTGATTTTGGTGCAGAGCGTTTCCGCCTTTTTCGCTTCGTCATGAACTCCGTTGGCTGCGTCAACCTTGGACTGGATTTCCTTATTGACTGAATAAATATTATTTACCAGGTCGACGACTTTCTTTAAAATATCTGTTTCCGCGGAAACAACTGCCGCTGTGCCCAGCACGTCTTTTGTGGCGATAATCGCTTTCGCTATTGTTTTTTGATAATCAATCGCTGCTGGAATCACCTGATTCAGGCAGATGTTATTGAGGCACTTGACTTCAATTTCAAGATCCTTGATGTATTTTTCCAGGTAAATAATATAACGGGAATTGAGTTCCACTTTGGAGAGAACCTGATATTTCTCAAAAAGATTGAGGGCTTTTTCAGTCACCAGGGCCTTCAGGGCAACAGGCGTTGTTTTATTATTCGGCAAGCCTCTTTTGCCTGCTTCCTCTTCCCATTCCTTGCTGTAGTTGTCCCCATTGAAAAGGATTGGTTTGATAGTCTTAATTTCACTTTTCAAAACCTCAAAAACAGCTTGATTAATATTTTTCGTCTCCTTGGCTTTGATTTTCTCGGCCAGATAATCAAGGCTTTCCGCAACGATGGTGTTGATGACCGCCGACGGAAATGAAATGGACTGTGACGAACCTACCGCGCGGAATTCAAATTTGTTACCGGTAAAGGCAAAAGGCGATGTCCGGTTGCGATCGGTATTGTCTTTGCTGACCTGAGGCAAAGCGGAAATACCCAAGTCGATAATTTCAGCGTTCGTTGCTTTCGTGACCGTGCCTTTTTCAATATTGGTCAGAATATTGGTCAGTTGTTCACCCAGGAATATGGAAATAATCGCCGGGGGCGCTTCGTTGGCTCCCAATCTGTGGTCATTAGCATAAGATCCCACTGAAGCGCGCAGAATATCGGCATGTTTGTATACAGCGCGCACTGTAGCGATAAGAAACACCAGAAAATGGATATTATCCTGCGGGGTTTTACCGGGATTCAATAAATTATTGTCATTGTTATCGCACAGTGACCAGTTGACATGCTTGCCTGATCCGTTGATCCCGGCAAAGGGTTTTTCATGCAGGAGAGCGGCAAGGTTGTGTTTCTTGGCCACGGATTTCAGGGTATCCATCACCAGTTGATTGTGATCCACGGCCAGATTGGCTTCTTCATATACAGGAGCCAGCTCGAACTGGGAAGGCGCTACTTCATTGTGCCTTGTTTTTGCCGGAACGCCCAGTTTGAAAAGCTCTTCTTCCACGTCGTGCATATAGGACGAAATTCTCTCCTTGATGCTGCCGAAATACTGATCTTCCAGTTCCTGGCCTTTGGCCGGGGGGGCGCCAACAACCGCTCTGCCGCCCAGAACGAGATCCTGCCTTTTGAAGAAATAATCCATATCGATCAGGAAATATTCCTGTTCCGGTCCCAGGTTCGAGTAGACTTTTTTAATGTTTTTTACACCCAGAAGCTTCAGCATGTTCACGGCGCTTTTGCTGACAGCGCGATTAGAACGCAAAAGCGGGGTTTTTTTATCCAGCGCTTCACCGGTATAAGAAATAAAAGCGGTAGGAATGCAAAGGGTTGTGGAAATACCATTTCGCTTAATGAAAGCGGGCGAAGACATATCCCAGGCTGTATAACCTCTGGCTTCGAAGGTTGCCCGGATGCCACCTGACGGGAAACTCGATGCATCCGGCTCTCCCTGAACCAGCTGCTTTCCGGAAAATTTCTCGACCACTTCGCCAATTCCGGATGGATCGGCAAAAGCGTCGTGCTTCTCGGCGGTAATTCCGGTCATGGGCTGAAACCAGTGCGCAAAATGAGTGGCTCCCTTTTCTATCGCCCATTCTTTCATGGCGTGAGCCACGATATTGGCTGTTTCGGCATCAAGAACTTGATCCTCATTGATTGCCTCCATCAGCTTTTTAAACGTATCTTTAGGCAGCTTTTCCTTCATCACTTTATGATTGAAGGTGTCTTCACCGTAATATTCAGAGACAGGAACAAATTTTTCCTTTTCGATGGTGTAACTTCTTTCTGATGCTATGACGGGTCCCGATTTTTTCATAACTCCTCCATTGATCTTTCAAAATATTTGTTATTTCTTCCCATAATGTTATTTTCTATCAAATCTTTTGAGACAGGCTCAACACACAATAAAAACAGTACAAGTTTAACGGATGAGTTTAGTGCGAAAAATATGCCATGTATTTATGTTGTACCTATATTATAACACTGCGCAGCCATTCGTCCACCTTAATATTATTGAATACGTTAGTAACAAATAGCTTGAATAAAAACCACAAACCACTTGTGCGGGATGGATTTATAAGCTAAAATTGACACCTGAAAGCACAAAAAAGAACAATTATGTATTCGCAATTTAGGTAAAATAACAATATTGTCACATTATGGTTGTTAACAACTTTCAGATTCCTCTTCCAGAACTTAACTTTCTATAAAATAATTCGCCTTGTTGTTCCCGCATCAGTTCCTCATTCATATACTTTAGGACGTTGGCATTCATTTTGCTACTGAAGATCACTCGCAGTACGATACATAGAGTCTAAATATCTATGATTAACTATAGTAACGGAAGAGATAGATAAAACATGAAACTGGTAGAAGAATTCAAAAAAATCGCGGGCGATATTAAAATTATCGACAAAGAAGAAGAAAAGGAAATGTACAGCCATGATATCGGCGATGTTCCGACAATCATGACTAAAACATTTTTTGAAATACAACCTGATTTTGTCGTCCAGCCTAAAAGTGCCGACGAAATCAAAAAAGTACTGCAGTTTGCCAATCAGCATAAAGTACCGGTTATTCCCAGAGGGGCGGCATCATGGGGATTCGGAGGAGTTATTCCGACCAATGCGGGAATCGTGATTGATTTATCCCCTTTCCGCAAGATTCTCTATTTCAATAAAGCCCAGAAGACCATCACCGTGGAAGCCGGAGCAAGGTGGAGCGATATCGACATTCTGGCTAAAAAAGAAGGCTTGTGCCTGATGACTTATCCATCGAGCAAGTTTTCCACCGTTGCCGGCTGGATCGCCACAGGCGGTTACGGCATCAACAGTTTTCGCTATGGCCACCTGGCCAATCAGATAGTAGCCATGACGGTGATAACACCGGAAGGTGAATCCAAAAAAATCACTCCCAATGATCCTGATTTTGAGTACTTCGTTTCCACGGAAGGCGAGTTTGGAATCATTGTAGAGGTCAATCTGAAATTACGTGATGTACCCCAGGCTTCTTATCCGCATCTGTTCTATTTTGGAAGTGACAAGGAGGCTTTTGGGTTCATTGAAAAATTCATCAAGTCCGGAAAAACAGATACACTCAAACCTAATACGATCCGTTTTCTTGATGAAAATCATTTAAATGATGTGAACGAAATCATGCATTCGAAGGTATTTAAGAAAAGTGCCGGAGTGCTGGTGGAATTTGATAATCCCGAACAGGATAAAGAGTTTTTAACACTTATAGAGCAAAGTGGTACTGTCGATGAAGCGCCTCGCTATGCTGCCAGTTATTTATGGAACGAGCGGCTTTTCGGCATGAAAACAAAACGTCTCGGACCATCAATCCTGAGCAGTGAAAGTATTATCCCCATAACGTCGGCTGCGGAATTTATTCAAAAAGCAAAAAAACTGGGATCCAATTTTGGCGTGGAAATATTCATTGATTCTCAGATCATTGATACCAAAATGGCCCTGATCATGACCAATTATCTTTGCGATTCCAGAAAGAGTAAATATTACATCGATTTACCGCTGGCCATGATGCTTATCAAAACAGCTGTTTCCATGGGAGCAGAACCCTACGGTCTGGGTATTTGGAATGCTGGCTTTATTAATTATCTATACAACAGCGAAAAGAAGCAAAAACTTCTGGCTTACAAAGCTAAGGTTGATCCGAACAATATCATGAACCCGGGCAAGTTCTTTGAGATTAGATCAAAGTTTTTCAATATCCCGGCTGTTATTTTCAAACCGGCCATTTTCAACGTTTCCATAAAGCTATTGATTCTCCTGTCACCGGTCATTGGAAAAATAGCGACTCTCATTCTGGGTAAAGTGGCAAAAGTTGACAGTCTTGATTATGAACTGACCACTCATGCCTGCGCCAAATGTGGAAATTGCATTGCGGTATGCCCGGCCTACCTGGTCACCGGAAATGAAGCAGTAACCGCCAAAGGAAAAATTGCTCTGGCCAAAAAGCTGATCGAAGGCAAACCGGTAACTCAAGAGGAAGCTGAAAACGTATTCATGTGCATGCATTGCAGAGGCTGCGAGGAAATCTGTCAGACAAATCTTGAGCTGATGTTGCTCTGGGATGCATTGGAAAAAAGAATGGAAGCCAGAATCGGCCGGCCCGAAGAAAAAATCGCCGCATTTCTTAAAAGAGTTGATGATAGTAACGAATACTGGGAAATGGTGGATCGGAATAGCTGATCCGCAAACACCAAAGATATTAAGACTGAAGGTTATACAGATAGAAAGTTGAATTAAAGACTATGCCAAAGAAATATCACATTCATCCGAAAGTAACACCGCTTAATCTGGATTATGTTTATAAATTCAGCATTGAGCGAGGAGAAAACTGTATCAATTGCGGCAGGTGCACCAAAGTGTGCATTTATGAAGCGCATAAACGGGGCAAAGGCGGCGATCCGCGCAAAATGGCTGATCCAAACACCGTGGTTTGCAGAAACTGCTTCAGGTGTATTCAGGAATGTCCCCGCGGGGCGCTGGAAAAATCTCTTGATAAGGACTTTTTAAATATCGGCGGGGCATACTGGAAAGCCGACATGCTGCTCACGTTATGGAAGCAGGCGGAGGACGGCAAGGTTCCGGTTACCGGAGCCGGTTATCGGGGACCATTTACCGGACCGGGGTTTGACAGCATGTGGACCGATATGTCGGAAATTGTCCGTCCGACACGCGATGGCATCCATGGACGGGAATATATCAGCACCGCTGTGGAACTGGGCAGAAAGCTGAATCACCTGAGCTTTGACGACTGTGGGAGATTACTGTCGAAAATTCATGATACCATTGACATTCCTATTCCTATTTTCTTCGATTTTCCCAAAGATAATTTAAGCCCGAATGTCAAAGTCGCGATGGTGAGAGCAGCAGCGGAACTCAACACCTGCATCCTGTTATCGCCGGATCATATTGCAGCGGATACCAAAAAATATCTTAAAAACATCATTCCTTTAATTTCCCATAAGGAAATTGATAAACATTCGGCGTTGATCAAAAGTGTCAGAATGGTAGCGCTTGATTATAATGAGGAAGTATTAAACGCTTTGCCGGCGCTTCAGGAAAAAATTAAGCAAATCAATAATGGACTGACCATCATCCGCGTTACGGCAACAAAATCTGTTGAAACCACGGTTGCCAGACTGGCACATGCCGGGGCGGAGATTATTCATGTCGTGGCCGACTATCGCGGCATGGAGAATGGTTCAGACGGCGCAGACCGCCGTCTGGCCAAGGATATTATCCGGGCCGTGCATTTGAAGCTGGTTGAGGAGAAAATACGTGATGAAGTGACCATTATATTCTCCGGCGGAATAGCGATGGCCGAACATGTGCCAAAGGCTATGCTTTGCGGCGCGGATTTAACGGCTATCGATTTGCCGCTGCTCATTGCGCTGGGCGCCAGATTGTATGAAGAACCGGAGAAAATTCTCCTGCTGCCCGAAGGACTCGAAAAGATTGCAGTACGCACGATCATGCACAGGATAGTGAACCTCATGGGCGCCTGGCACTCTCAATTGCTGGAGGTCATGGGCGCGATGGGCATCCGGGAAGCCCGCAGACTGCGTGGTGAAACCGGAAGGGCCATCTTTTTTGAGGAAATCGATAACGAAACTTTTGGAAAACTATTTAAAAATAGAGAAAAAACAAACGTATGAAACCATCAACTGTAAAAATTAAAAAAATGCCATCTCGCTTTAAGCATCAGGTGCCGAAATATAAAGTCACCCGGTCCGCTGCCTGTATCAATTGCGGCACTTGCGCAAAATCCTGCCCCTACGGAGTTCATGAAAGACCGGAAGGGCACAACAAGATGAGCGTTCCGATCGATTATAAATGCATCGGCTTTGAATGCCAGAACAATGATTTTTATTGTGTGGCCAAGTGTCCGCGCAAGGCGTTAAGCGTCTCTCTCAATCCCATGTATCAGGCACTGGGCGATTATCGCTGGACAGCGGACATGATTACCGGAACCTGGATCATGGCAGAAACCGGATATCCACCCGAACGGAAGGACCTGGAATATAATACGGGCAATTCCGGCGGCGGTTTCGACAAGCTGCGCTTGAAATTTCCTTCCGGACACCCGAAAATTGATAAGTTTGAAATCTCAACCGAGATCCCCTTAAATCGGAGAAACGACGGACGCGCCACTCCGGTCATTTCCACACCGGTCTATGGCGGCGGCATGTCCTTCGGATCGGTCAGTCTGCCGACCATGGTTTCCAAGGCGCACAATGCGGCCATATGGAATACCTTCACCTGCACCGGTGAAGGAGGATACCCGGAGCTGCTGCAACCTTATAACGACCATGTGATCACGCAAGTGGCAACCGGTTTATTCGGGGTCCGCGAAGAAACGATCCAGCGCGTTAAAATAGTGGAATTCAAATATGCCCAGGGTGCGAAACCAGGGTTAGGCGGGCATCTGCTGGGTGAAAAGAATACGGAAAGCGTTGCCCGGATGCGAGAAGCGGTCAAAGGGACTTCTTTGTTCTCACCCTTCCCTTTTCACTCGGTCTATTCCATCGAAGATCACAAGAAGCATATTGACTGGATCAAGGAAATGAATCCCAATGCGTTGGTTTCCGTCAAAGTCTCGACACCGAATGATGTGGATATGGTAGCGGTCGGTTCCTACTATGCCGGCGCACATATTATTCATATTGACGGCGGCTATGGCGGCACCGGCGCAGCGCCGGACATCGCCAAAAAGAATATCGCCATGCCCATCGAATACGCCATATCGAAAGTGCATAATTTTTTAAAGGATGAGGGCGCGCGGGATGCGGTAACCCTGATTGCTTCCGGCGGTATTCGAACGGCTCATGATTTGGTTAAAGCCATCTGCCTGGGGGCTGATGGTGCGGTTATCGGGACTGCGGAAATGGTATCATTGGAATGCGTGCGATGCGGAAATTGCGAATCGGGCCGGGGATGCGCCCGCGGTATCGCCTCGACGGATTCAGTGCTTGCCGATCTGTTTAACGAAGAATGGGCAACACAACGCCTGACGAATATGTACCACGCCTGGAATGTCCAGCTGGTTGATATATTACAGAAGTTCGGCATGAGAAGCGTCACAGAACTTGTAGGCCGGACGGATTTGTTAGAACATATAGATTACAG
>CAYULE010000022.1:0-11320 GCA_964445385.1 uncultured Smithella sp. | reverse complement strand
TACAGTCACGTGCGGAAATTTGCAGCCAGGTGCCGCCACTTAGCCTGAACACGGAAGAAGAAGGCGGCTGCGGCGTCACAGGTTTTATCAGTTCGATTCCCGTGACGGGGAAGAATATCTTTGAGCCATCCGCTCAAATGCACAACAGAGGCAATGGAAAAGGCGGCGGTATCGGCGCTGTCGGGTTTGTTCCCGAAGCGATGGGTGTCTCCAGACAGGTGCTCCAGGACGATTACATGATGCACATCGCCCTTCTGGATGCAAGTGTGTGCGCTGAAATTGAAGATCAATATGTAAAACCGTACTTTAAAATCGATAAATCGGAAAAGCTTGCCACCATCGATGATCATCGCAGTATCGGATTGGATGTCCGTCCTCCGGATGTCATGCGTTACTTTGTTCGTGTAAAAGATGATGTTCTCGATCAGTTCATTGCGGATAACAAATTGTCATCCGTGGACAGGCGCGATGCCGAAGACGAGTTTGTCTATCAGAACAGCTTTAAGATCAACACGCATTATTACGCGTCACTGGGCGAAAAAAAGGCTTTTGTCATGTCACACGGCAGAAACATGATGATCCTGAAAATCGTGGGGTATGCGGAAAATGTCGTTAAATACTATAAACTGGATGACTTCAAAGCACACGCGTGGCTGGCCCACCAGCGCTATCCAACCCGTGGACGCGTCTGGCACCCGGGCGGTTGTCATCCGTTCAGTGCGCTCAATGAAGCGCTGGTCCATAACGGCGACTTTGCCAATTATCAATCCGTCAATGAATATCTCAAGCAGCGCAACTATTACCCGCTGTTTCTGACCGATACGGAAGAAGCAGCGCTGCTTCTGGATTTGTGGAGCAGAGTCTATAAATACCCGCTGGAATATATGATTGAGGCTATGGCGCCAACTTCGGAAATGGATTTTGACATGTTGCCCGCCGAGAAACAGGCCTTGTATAAAGCGATTCAGACCCATCATGTCGGCGCATCGCCGGATGGGCCGTGGTTCTTCATCATCGCGCGCAATGACGTTAAAAATGATCAATTCCAGCTGATTGGAATTACAGATACCGCTATGCTGCGTCCTCAGGTATTTGCTCTGCAGGAGGGTGAAGTTCAGATTGGCCTTATTTGTTCGGAAAAACAGGCCATTGATGCAACGCTCATTTCTCTGGAACGCGAAGATCCGCGGTTCGGGCCTGTTGCCGACAAATATTGGAATGCCCGCGGCGGCAGCTATACCGACGGCGGTTCGTTTATCTTCAGCCTGAAAGATACCGCAGAAGGTATGAAACTCACTTGTACCGACAAATTCGGCAAGGTAATTGGCACCCCCAAGGGAAAATTGGTCTGTGACGTAGCCAAAAAGATCACAGCTACAGAAGATTACAAACCTATTGAAGCCAAAATTGCTTTTTTATTTTCTGAAAAGGATGCCGCGGCCCTAGCCGGTAAGTTATATGCTTATGTGAAGGACAGCATGATCAGTTTTACGCCCGACCAACTGAGATTCTGTATTGAGTCCATCAAGGGCTATACGCTGAAAAGTGATGATTCCAAACAGGCGATCATCAACGCTTTGTCTCTGTTGAATGATCATAGATTCAATACGGGCGCCATCAAAAGAAGCTCCCTGCAGCATGTCATCAAAATTGCCCTTGACGGCATTTTCGAAGCAACCCCGCTTATTTCGGAAGTAACGAATTCGAGGTTTTGCCGGATTAATTTCGCCAGCCGCGGTGAATTGCGCGCTCCGAAAAACAATGAAAAAATTCTGATTATTGATGCCGAACATTTTGAGCCGGAAGGCGATCTTTGTGACGCCGTCATGATTGTAAAGGCCTTCAAGCTCGGCTGGAAACGATTTATTGTATACAAATATCGTGGGCAGCGCTTTACCGGCTGCGGTTTCGGCCCGGCTACAAAAGATGTGCGGATTGACATATACGGGGCATCGGGCGATTATATCGCTTCGGGCATTGACGGCATGGAAATTTATATTCATGGCAATGCCCAGGATCAGCTCTGCCAGATCATGAAAGAAGGAAAACTGGTTGTCTTCGGCGATGTCGGACAGACATTTATGTATGGTGCCAAAGGCGGCAGCGCTTATATCATGGGCAACGCGGCGGGCCGGCCTCTAATCAATGCCGTAGGCCGCCCAAGGGTCGTCATTAACGGCACCGCTCTGGATTACCTGGCAGAATCCTTCATGGCCGGTGATCCGCTCAATGGCGGCGGTTTTGTCATACTCAATGGCATTGGTTTTAACGACGAAGATGGCTCGGTCTATGAGTATGAATCACCCTATCCCGGGTCGAATATATTCTCCCTTGCTTCCGGCGGTGCGATTTATGTTCGCGATCCGCGCAGGAAATTGGTTGATGAGCAGTTAAACGGCGGTGAGTATGTTGATATTACCGATGCAGACTGGAATCTCATTGAGACCTACCTGGAAGAGAATGAAAAACTTTTTGGCATTACGATAGAAAGGCTTCTCACGGTTGACGGCAACAAAAAGACCCCTCAGGAAGTCTACCGGAAGATCCGACCTCTGAAAGCGACGCCTGCGAAAAAAGATGATGACGGTTTGGAAGAATAGCAGGAACTGCAGGAATATTCCTGTTTGAATTATTAAAAAACTACCCGGCCCCCCTCCGGGTAGTTTTTTTTATCGTGATTTAATTTATATTTGGAGTTACCTTAAGACACTAACGTTGTCCGATTGAGGGTGCTTTCATGATGAACATATCAAGTGTCAGTACAGGCATTAAAGGATTGGATAAAACCCTTAACTATCTGCAAATGGGTGACAATGTTGTTTTCCAGGTTGAAAATATTGAAGACTATAAAATATTTATCAACCCGTACGTTAAGATGGCCCTGGAAAAGGGAAGGCGCGTTGTTTATATGCGTTTTGCCCAGCATCCGCCACTCCTTGCCGCATCGGACAAAATTGTTCTATATCAGCTTGACGCCAATACCGGTTTTGAATCTTTCTCCCGAGAGGTGCATAACATTATCGGAAAAGAAGGGCGTGATGTATTTTATGTGTTTGATTGTCTGTCCGATTTGCTGCTGGCCTGGGCAACCGATCTTATGATCGGCAACTTCTTCGTCATTACCTGCCCTTATCTTTTTGATTTAAATACAGTCGCTTACTTTTCCATCCTGCGTAACCGTCATTCCTTTAAAACGATTGCCCGCATCAGGGAAACGACCCAGGTACTGCTGGATGTCTACAGTTTTCAGGGTAAGCTGTATGTCCATCCGCTCAAGGCCTGGCAGCGCTATTCCCCGACCATGTTCCTGCCACATATGATGGATCAGGATGAATTTATTCCGATTATGAACAGCGCGGACGCTTCGAACCTGTTTTCCTATCTGACTCAGAAGGCGGTCAGCACGGCCGAGAGAAATCTGGATTATTGGGATCGTATTTTTATGCAGGCCAAAGACATTCTGGATAGTAAACAGGATAACAGCCAGAAAAACAAAATGATCGAGCAGCTATCTTCCATTTTGATCGGCCGCGAAAAGAGAATCCTTAGTCTGGTTAAAAAATATTTTACGCTGGAAGACCTGATCGAAATCAAGGAGCGGCTGATTGGAACGGGATTTATCGGCGGCAAATCCGCCGGAATGCTTTTAGCCCGCAATATTTTGCGTAAAGATACTTCCACAAAATGGTCCGAGCATCTGGAATTGCATGATTCATTTTATATCGGATCGGATGTCTTTTATTCATACATCGTTCAAAATGGCTGGTGGACTGATTTTATGGCTCACAAAACCAAAGCAAGCTATTTTGAAAGTGCCGAGGCGCTGAAGAAAAAAATGCTTAAAGGAAAGTTTCCGGAAGAAGTGCGGGAGCGCTTTCAACTGATGCTTGAATATTTCGGGCAATCGCCCATTATTGTGCGTTCCAGCAGTCTCCTGGAAGATGCTTACGGTAATGCTTTTGCCGGAAAATATGAAAGTTATTTTTGCGCCAATCAGGGGACACCGGAAGAACGTTATGATAAATTTGAGGAAGCGGTACGAAAAATATTCGCCAGTACGATGAATGTAGACGCGCTGACCTATCGCTTACAGCGCGGTCTGGATCAGCAGGAAGAACAAATGGCGCTCCTGGTGCAGCGGGTTTCCGGCTCGTACCGTAAAAATTATTTTTTCCCGGAATTAGCAGGCGTCGGCTTGTCTTATAACACCTTTGTCTGGCAGAAAGACATCGATCCCAAGGCGGGGATGCTGCGTCTGGTACTTGGCCTGGGGACAAGAGCGGTCAACCGGGTATCCAATGATTACCCGCGCATTGTCGCGCTGGATGCGCCGCAGATCAAGCCCTACGCAAAACCCGAGGACGCCGCGCGTTTTTCGCAGCATGGTGTTGATGTCCTGAATCTGGATGAAAATCGTTTTCAGTCATTATCCATGGCTCAGGTACTTAAAGATGATCTGGAGGAACATCTGGAACTCATCGGCACTCGCGATATCGATACCCCGAGCAGCCTGAAGGATGCGGGTAAAGACGCAGAAGTCTGGATACTCACTTTTGATGAGTTGCTTTCGAAAACGGAATTTCCCGGGCTGATGTCCAAAATGCTCAGGCAGCTTGAAAAGGCCTACAATTATCCTGTAGACATTGAATTTACGGCCAACTTCAACGCTGAGGGAAATCTGCGAATAAACCTTCTTCAGTGCCGGCCTTTTCAGACCAGAGGCCACTATCGGCGAGTAGCTATTCCGGATAACATTGACGAAACAAAAATATTCCTGCGGCAGCAAGGCAACTTCATGGGCCGGGGTGTTCACGAAAAAATTTCGCGAATCATTTATGTCGATCCACAGAAATACGCCAAACTGCCGCTTTCTGATAAATACAATATTGCCCGGCTGATAGGAAAAATTAATAAGACGATTCACAAACGCGATGAAATGCCGACCATGCTTTTGGGGCCGGGGCGATGGGGAACAACCACACCGGCCATGGGAGTGCCGACTACTTTTTCCGAAATAGACAATATCGCAGCGATTGCCGAAATTGCTTACAAAGAGGGAAGTCTGATCCCGGAATTATCCTTCGGCACACATTTCTTTCAAGACCTTGTGGAAATGAATATATTCTATATGGCTATTTATCCTGAAAATGCTGGAGTAATATTGAACACGAAATGGATGCCTAAAATACCTAATTTACTGGAAACACTCGCACCTGAAGATCGTAAATATGCTGACGTTGTCCGCGTCTACAATGTCCAGGGGGAAAATCTAAGATTCATTTCTGACGTCGTGTCACAGGAAATCATCTGCTATTTCAAAGAGTAATTAAGTATTTATTGATTCCCTCTGCGGCCTGTCTGCCGTCCTGGATGGCGTAAACCACCAGAGAGGCACCTCGCGACGAGTCGCCGGCGGAGAATATTCCATTCACGCTGGTCATGCAGTTTTGATCGATTTTGATATTACCCCGTGCATCCAGCTCAAGCGCCAGATCCTGTACCAGGCCTGCATGAACGGGATGAACAAAGCCCATGGCGATAAGGACCAGATCGGCATCAAGGTCGAATTCGGAACCGGGTATTTCGACCATGATCTGTCTTCCATCCTCTCCGGTCTTCCATTCCACTTTAGCTGCCGTCAGTTTCTTTACCATGCCCCCTTCGCCTGCGAATCTTTTCGTAGAGACATCCCACATCCGTTCGCATCCCTCCTCGTGAGAGCTGGAGGTTTTCAGGAGTTTCGGCCACAGCGGCCAAGGTTCCAAACCGGTGCGGTGCTCCGGAGGTTTAGACAGAAGTTCAAGCTGGGTGACACATTTGGCCCCCTGGCGGTTTGCTGTGCCGACACAGTCTGCGCCGGTATCGCCGCCGCCAATGACGACGACATTTTTATCATAGGCGCGGATGATTTTTTCATCGGGTATGGTATCGCCTTTCACAATTCGGTTTTGTTGCGTCAGGTACGTAAGCGCCAGATGAATGCCTTTGAGGTTTCTTCCTTCGATGGGCAGGTCGCGGACTTCCCGCGCACCAATACTGATGCAGATCGCGTCGAATTCCTTGCGCAATTGCAGAACGGAAATATCTTTCCCAATCGTGACTCCTGTCCTGATGATAAGACCTTCCTCAAGCAGAAGATTCACCCGCCGGTCAATGACATACTTGTTGAGTTTGAAGTTCGGAATGCCGTAGCGGAGATATCCCCCCACGCCGTCGGTCGATTCAAAAAGCGTTACCATGTGACCTGCCTTGTTCAAAAGATCCGCGCACGCCAGGCCCGCAGGCCCGCCGCCGATTACGGCCACGGTCTTCCCGGTGCGCACTTCCGGCGGCCGGGGTTTAACCAGTCCCAGCGCAAAGGCTTTTTCGATTACGGCCAGCTCATTTTGCCTGATGGTAACCGCGTCGTCGCCGATTCCGAGCACACAGGAGGCCTCGCACAAGGCGGGGCAGACCCGGCCGGTGAATTCCGGGAAATTGTTTGTTTCCTGCAAAATGTCGTATGCGCCCTTCCAGTCGCCCCGGTAGATCCGGTCCTGAAATTCCGGCATGATATTGGATACCGGACACGCCCAGTGGCAAAAGGGAACGCCACAGTCCATGCACCGTGACGCCTGCATTCGCCGTGCGTCATCCGGCAGTTGCTTTTCCACTTCACTGTAATCATTCACCCGCTCTTCCACCGGCCGATAGCCGGCTTCCTGGCGTTTTATTTTAATGAAACCTTTCGGATCTCCCATTTTAGTATGTCACTCCCAGTTGTTCTTCTTCCCTGATACGGGCAAGTTTTTCATCGATCATCGCCAGTTTTAGTTCATCCATAGCCCGTTTATATTCAAACGGCATCACCTTGACAAATTTTGGAACGTATTCATGCCAGTTGCGCAAAATTTCTTTGGCAACGGTGCTGCCGGTATATTTTATATGCTTCTCCAGATATTCGATAATGAATTCCTGGTCCTCGAATTCCCGAAGCGGTGTCAGATTGACGATTCCCTTATTGCAGAAATAGTCAAAGGTCCCGTCACGGTCCAGGACGTAGGCAATCCCGCCACTCATGCCGGCGGCGAAATTCCGTCCCACGGGGCCCAGTACAATGATGCGCCCGCCGGTCATGTATTCAGCGCAATGATCGCCTGCGCCCTCCACCACGGCAATCGCCCCGCTGTTGCGCACGCAGAAGCGCTCTCCGGTGATGCCACGAATGAAGGCCTCGCCTGATGTCGCGCCATAAAGAACCGTGTTGCCGATGATGATATTATCTTCGGGTACAAACGTGCTTCCCGCGGGTGGCGTTACGATAATCCTGCCTCCGGAAAGCCCCTTGCCTAAATAGTCGTTGGCGTCCCCGTCGAGCCGGAAGGTAATGCCCCGTGCCAGAAATGCGCCGAAGCTCTGACCGGCGCTGCCGTTAAACACGCAGGAGATGGTCTCGTCCGGCAGTCCCGCCTCACCATACCGGCTGGACACTTCGTACGAGAGCATCGCGCCGGTTGCGCGCATCGTATTATTGATCGGCAGTTCGATGTACACCGGTTTCCGGCCGGTCACGGCAAGCGCCGGCCCTGCCCTTTCAATCAGAGTGCGGTCCAGAACGTCATCAATTTTATGCCGCTGGGACATCACGCAGTGCGTTGCATTTTCTGTTGACTCTTTCGGAACATAAAGGAGAGGCGTCGGGTCAATGGTTTTTGCCTTCCAATGATCGATGGAACGAACCGCGAGAAGATCGGTCCGGCCCACCAGATCGTCGAACTTCCGGATACCCAGCCCGGCCATGATCTCGCGCACCTCCCGAACCATGAAGCGGAAATAATTGATGAGAAATTCCGGTTTGCCGGTAAATTTTTTCCGAAGCTCCGGGTCCTGGGTGGCCACACCGACGGGACAGGTGTTCTGGTGGCACTTGCGCATCATCACACAGCCCAGCACGATCAGCACCGAGGTTCCGAAACCGAATTCTTCGGCGCCCAAAAGCGCGGCAATCACGATGTCGCGGCCTGTTTTGATCTGGCCGTCGGTCTGGAGCCGCACCCGGCCACGCAGGTCATTCATGACCAGGGTCTGATGCGTTTCGGCCAAACCGATCTCCCAGGGAAGCCCCGCGTGTTTAATGGAGCTGATGGGACTTGCGCCCGTGCCGCCCTCAAAGCCACTGATCAGGATGTTGTCGGCATGTGCCTTGGCCACGCCTGCCGCAATGGTTCCCACACCGGACTCGGACACCAGCTTCACGCTGATGCGGGCCTGCGGGTTGGCGTTTTTCAGATCGAAGATCAGCTGGGCCAGGTCCTCGATGGAATAGATGTCGTGATGGGGCGGCGGCGAGATAAGCGTTACCCCCGGCGTCGAGTGCCTGGTTTTGGCGATAATGGAATCGATCTTAAAGCCCGGCAACTGTCCCCCTTCGCCGGGTTTTGCGCCCTGGGCCATCTTGATCTGCAACTCATCGGCATTAGCTAAATAATTGCTGGTAACGCCGAACCTTCCTGAGGCGATCTGTTTGATGGCGCTGCGTATGGATGTCCCGTCAGGCCGCGGCACAAAGCGTTCCGGGTCTTCTCCGCCTTCGCCGGTGTTGCTGCGCCCGCGAATGGCATTCATGGCCAGGGCGATGGTTTCATGCGCTTCTTTGGATATCGATCCGAAAGACATGGCGCCGGTGGTCAGGCGCCTGAGGATATTTTCTTCCGGTTCCACTTCATCAATGGCAATCGACATCTGCGGTTTGAAGTCAAAAAGTCCCCGGATGAAATGGGGCTTTCGGCTCTCAGCGTCGGCAACTTTTGAGAATTCCTTATACCTGGCGTAATCACCGGTTCGTGTCGCCCATTGGAGCCGGTAGATGGATTCGGGGTTCCAGGCATGGCGTTCGCCTTGCTTGCGGTACTGGTACACGCCCTGTGATTGGAGCAATCCCGGCTTCCTGTTGCAGGCACTGTTGTGCTGCATCAAAACTTCACGTTCGATTTCCGGGGTGCCGATGCCGCCGATCCGGGATTCCGTGCCCGTGAAATAAGTATCAATCAATTCAGACCCGAGGCCGACAGCCTCGAAAACCTGCGATCCGCGATAACTCCTGAGCGTTGAGGTCCCCATTTTGGAGATAACTTTCAGCAGGCCTTTGTTAATGGCTTTGATGTAGTTTTCCTCGGCCTTCGGATACCGAATGTCTTTGAGTTCTTCCTTGTGGACCAGGCTGTGGATGGTGGCAAAAGCGCCGTAGGGATTGACCGCGCTGGCGCCGTAGCCGAAGAGAAGAGCGAAATGCATCACTTCGCGCGCCTCGGCTGTTTCGATGATGAGGCCGATCAGGGTTCGCTTCTTCGTGCGGATCAGGTGGTGATGAACACCCGCGCAGGCCAGCAGCGACGGGATGGGAGCATTGTCGCAGCCGGCGTCACGGTCGGAAAGAATAATATAAGTGTAGCCCTGGTCTATTTTTTCTTCCACTTGAACACATAAGCTGTCCAGCGCCCGCTTCATGCTCCCCGGAGCGGTCTTCACCGGAAAGGTCATGGGCAGGGTGGCGGCCCGAAATTCCGGCTTTTCATTTTGCCTGATGGTTTCCAGATTCCGGTTGGTGAAGATCGGACTCTTGAACTTGATCATTCGGCAATGCTCGGGCGTTTCAGAAAGCAGGTTTTTCTGCGCGCCAATGTAGCTGGTAAGGGTCATGACCAGTTCCTCGCGTATCGGGTCGATGGGCGGGTTGGTAACCTGCGCAAAGCACTGCTTGAAATAGTTGAAGAGACGCTGCGGCTGGTCCGAAAACACAGCAAGAGGCGTGTCGGTTCCCATGGACCCGGTCGGCTCCTGAGCGGTTTCCACCATCGGGGTAATGATATCTTCGACATCTTCCCGTGTGTATCCGTGCAATAACTGCATTTCATGAAGCTTGTCCGCATCCATCGCCACCGGAACGTCTCCTTTGACGTCGAGGTCGTCGAGATTCACCCGGTTGAGCTGCACCCAGAGCGGGTAGGGCTTGCGTGTGTATATAGCGCGCTTGATTTCATCGTCGGGAATGATGCGCCCCTGTTCCATGTCGACCAGAAGCAACTTGCCGGGCATGAGACGGCCTTTGTAAACGATATCCTGGGGCGGAAAAGTCTGGACGCCGACTTCCGATCCCATCACGATCAGGTCGTCTTTGGTGATCACGTAGCGGGATGGTCTCAGGCCGTTTCTGTCCAGGGTACCGCCGACAAAGCGCCCGTCGCAAAAGACCATGGAGGCCGGCCCATCCCAGGGTTCCATGAAGGTCGAGTGGTATTCATAAAAATACTTGAGCTCTTCGGGGATCGGATTTTTCTCGTTCCAGGATTCCGGAATGAGCATCATGAGGCTGTGCGGAACGGATCGTCCGGCAAAGTAGAGCATTTCCAGGGCGTTGTCAAAAGAGGCGGAATCGCTTTTCCCGGGCTCAATGACCGGCAATATTTTTACCAGTTCACGCCCTAATATATTGGAAACAAAGGAGGATTCCCGAGCTTGCATCCAGAAGCGGTTTCCCTTGATGGTATTGATTTCACCGTTATGGGCCAGCAGGCGAAACGGCTGGGCCAGGTCCCAGGACGGAAAGGTATTGGTGCTGAACCGCGAGTGCACCAGCGCCACGGCGCTCGCCATACGAGTGTCTTGCAAATCAAGATAATAGTGCCGAAGCTGTGTCGGCATCAACATGCCTTTGTACACGATAGTCTGGCTGGATAATGAAGGGATATAGAAGAGATGCTTTTCCTTAAGAGATGAATTCCTGATCGTGTTTTCTATCACCCTGCGGACAATATACAGCATCCGCTCCAGGAGTTTTTGATCCTGACGGAATTTCAGGACGACGAAGATCTGCTTCATAGCGGGTTCAGAGGCTTTGGCAATTTTGCCCAATACCCGGTTGTTAACGGCAATGTCCCGCCAGCCGACGATTTTCATTCCTTCCTCGTCGATGATCCGCTCAAACTCGCTGATACAGAATCGGGCTTCATTCTTATTGCGGGGAAGAAATACGATGCCCGTCCCGTAGAGGCCTTTTTCGGGCAGTGAGGCCATTTCCGCCTTATAAAGGTCATGCGGTATCTGCATCAGGATCCCGGCGCCGTCGCCTGTTTTATTGTCCGCGCTTTCGGCGCCGCGGTGTTCCATCCGCTCCAGCACCTCAATGCCGCGATTGATAATATCGTGCGAGGGTTCCCCTTTGATATGCGCCACGAATCCGATTCCGCATGAGTCGTGCTCGTATGCGCTGCTATAAAGTCCTCTTTGTTCGGGCAACTTCTCTGACATGAAGAACATTCTCCTGAATCAAACAAATAGATAA
>CAYULE010000021.1:16394-22216 GCA_964445385.1 uncultured Smithella sp. | reverse complement strand
GCATTAAAAAATATTGTGGAGAAGAGCCGTTCGGTAAAAAATCTTTTATACCTGAACGGCGATGATCCGGTCGTTCGAAAATATTTGACTGTTGATAAGAAACGAAAAGAGAAATCATGACCAAACTATTGTCACCGGCCAAATCCAAGGTTTTATTTCTGGGCAACGAAGCGATAGCGCGGGGCGCGCTGGAAGCGGGCGTGTCTGTAGCCACCGCTTATCCGGGAACGCCGTCTTCCGAGGTGATCGAGTCGCTCGCTTCTGTCGCCCGCGAAAGAAATCTTTATGTGGAGTGGTCGGTCAATGAAAAAGTGGCCCTCGAAGTGGCGGCGGCGGCATCATTTGCCGGCCTGCGTTCGATGGCTGTCATGAAGCAAAACGGCGTGAACGTGGCCTCGGATTTTCTTTTACATCTGACCGCGTCCGGCACGCGCGGAGGGCTGGTGCTGGTATCCTGCGAAGATCCGGGAGCGCTCTCCAGCGTTAACGAGGGAGAATCGCGTTATTTCGCAAGCATGCTGGAAATGCCGCTTCTGGAACCGGCGGATTTTCAGGAAGCCAAGGATCTCACAAAGTGGGCATTTGAACTTTCCGAAACCATCGGCAATGTGGTCATGCTGCGTTCCGTCACGCGCATGTCGCACGCGAGCGGCAATGTGATTTGTGGAAAGCTGCCAGTTAAAATTCCAAAGGCCAAGTTTGAATATGACGGTCCGGTGATGGATTCGCAAAGCGGTCCGATGATCAGCACACCGGTTGTGGCCAAGCATTTGCTTCGTCAGCAAAAGCTCAAAGCCGTTAAGGCATTGTTTGATCAGAGTCCTTTTAACCGTTATATCGGTCCTCAAAAGCCGGAAGTCCTGATCATCACCAGCAGCGCCTGTTTTCTTTATTCCCGCGAAGCCGTTGAAATGCTGGGGATGCAAAAGAAAGTGGGTATTCTGAAGCTGGCCACGACGTGGCCGCTGCCGCCCCGACTGCTCAAGAAGCACATGCTGACAACAAAAAGAATTCTAATCGTTGAAGAAGTCATGCCGTTTTTGGAAGAAAACGTGAAGGTCCTGGCCGCGGGGATGATCAGCCGGATGAGCGGCAGAACTTTTTATGGTAAAATCGATGAAACACTGCCTGCCGCAGGAGAACTGAATCCGGATATCGTCGCCGACGCGCTGGGTAAAATTCTGAAAGTGAAACGTAAATCCCTGCCTGCGGGTTACATCCGTGAATTGCAAA
This sequence comes from uncultured Smithella sp., assembly GCA_964445385.1. Lineage (GTDB taxonomy): Bacteria > Desulfobacterota > Syntrophia > Syntrophales > Smithellaceae > UBA8904. Next base: position 20,983 of record CAYULE010000021.1, on the reverse strand, counting down.
AGGCCGCGGCATTGATTCCTGCCCGCGAACAAACGTTTTGCGCCGGGTGTCCCCACCGCGCGTCATTCTGGAACATCCACAACGCCATCGCGCTCGACGGCCGCCAGGGATTTGTGTGCGGCGATATCGGCTGCTATTCGATGGCGGCTCTGTCGCCCGCGACCGGCTATCACACCATGCCCACGCTGCATTCCATGGGTTCGGGCACGGGATTGGCGAGCGGCTTTGCCAAACTGGCTCAGTTCGGCCTCAATCAGCCGATTCTCACGGTCTGTGGCGATTCCACATTTTATCACGCGGTGATTCCCGCGCTCATCAACGCGCAGCATAACCGTGCGGATATCACGTTCATTGTTCTGGACAACGCCGGTACGGCGATGACGGGTTTTCAGCCGCATCCGGGTCTGGTGACCAGTGCCCTGAAAGAAAAGGTTCCCGCCGTGGAAATCGCCGCGATCTGTGCCGCTATCGGGGCAAAAGTGGCGGTGAGCGATCCGTTTGATCTGGCGGCAACCAGCAGGATATTAACGTCGTTTCTGGCGGAAAAGGGATCGGTCAAAGTACTGATTTTACGCCAGGCCTGCGCGCTCAGTCCTGAAAAGAAGGGCAAGAAAACATTCGACGTGAAGGTTAATGAAGCTTTGTGCCTGGGTGATGCATGCGGCTGCAACCGTCTGTGCACGCGGATTTTCCGCTGTCCGGCTTTGACCTGGGATCGGAACAAAAAGAAAGCGGTAGTCGATGAAGTCATTTGCGCCGGCTGCGGTGTGTGCGCGTCAATTTGTCCGCAGAAGGCGATTGTTAAAATGTAGGGAACGGTCTTGCCGCCCGAAAGAGGTGGTTTTAAACCGTTCCCTACGGAGATATTTTAAATGAAAGCAATACACAAGGTGACAAAAAATTTAATCCTCACCGGCGTCGGTGGTCAGGGCAACGTCATGGCGTCGCGGGTTCTGGCGGGTATGCTGGTGGATGAGGGCTATATCGTTACGATTGGTGAAACATTCGGCATGTCGCAGCGCGGCGGTTCGGTGATGAGTCATTTGCGCATTTCACCCGATTCGGTGAAAAGTCCGCAGATCCCGCGCGGCGGGGCGGATGTGATTGTGGCTCTGGAACCCCTGGAAGCGCTTCGTGTCCTGACCGTCTATGGCAATCCTCAGGTCAGTGTTTTATCCAATTCACGCCCCGTCTATCCTATCGGCGTTATTACGGGTGAACTTTCTTATCCATCCGATGAGGCCATCAGGGAGGCGTTTCACCGCCTGTCCGCCGCTTCCTGGATGATAGACGCAACATCCGTAGGTTTGCAACTGGGCAATCCTGTTTTGAGTAATATCGTGATGATCGGCGCGCTGGCGCAAACCGGTCTTCTGCCCTTTGATCGCCGATTATTCGAAAAAGAGATTCGGAAAACACTGTCAGCGGACAAATGTGACGTAAATATGAAGGCTTTTGACGCGGGCGGTGATATGATCAAATAGTGGTTGACGACACGATATTGAAGCTTATATTACAATTCCTACAACACGACTGAGGTGACTTTATTTATGACGGATATTTATTCTGCAATCAAGATCAGCGAACATGTTTACTGGGTGGGCGCCATTGACTGGTCCATCCGAGATTTTCATGGATACACCACTCCGCACGGCAGCACCTACAACGCTTATCTGATCATGGCGGACAAAATAACGCTGATCGATACAGTCAAGGCTCCGTTTAAAAACGAAATGCTGGCGCGCGTTGCTTCCGTGGTCGATCCGTTAAAGATCGACTATATTGTTTCCAATCACTCGGAGCAGGATCATTCCGGATGCCTGCTGGAGGTTATGGATCAGGTTAAACCGGAAAAAGTCTTTGCGTCAACCATGGGCGTAAAAAACCTGAAAGATATTTTCCATTCCGACGCTGATATTCAGGCGGTAAAAGATGGCGAAACGTTGTCTCTGGGCAATATGGATTTGAAATTTATGGAAACCCGGATGATTCACTGGCCGGATTCGATGTTTTCCTATCTGGAAAAAGACGGTTTATTGTTTTCGCAGGACGCCTTTGGCATGCATCTGGCGACCTTCGAGCGATTTGCTGATGAATTGCCCATAGATCAGCTTGCGTATGAAGCGGCAACCTATTACGCCAATATCGTTTTGCCTTACTCTCCGGTGGTGCTCAAAACCCTGGAGAAAGTAGCCGCTTCAGGTTGGGCCGTTAAAATATTCGCTCCGGACCACGGCCCCGTCTGGCGAAAGGATCTGGGCTTCATTCTTAATCTTTATACAAAGTGGGCCCAGCAGAAACCAACCAACAAAGCCGTCGTTGTTTACGCGACCATGTGGCATTCCACGGAACGTATGGCCAAGGCGATCGCCGAATCGATGGCTCAGGCCGGTGTTTCGGTGAAGCTTCTGTCCATGAATGACGTACACCGCAGTGAAGTGGTTTATGAAGTCCTGGAAGCGGGCGCGCTGATTGTCGGATCGCCCACGCTCAACAACAACATCCTGCCGCAGATGGCGGATGTCATGACTTATCTCAAGGGCTTGAAGCCCGTCAATCTGATCGGCGCGGTGTTCGGTTCTTTCGGGTGGAGCGGTGAGTCGGTCAAAGACCTCGAAGCCATCCTCCGGGAGATGAAAGTGGACATCGTGGCCGAAACGGTTTCCGTCAAACATGCTCCGGGGAAAGACGTTCTGGAAAAATGCCACGCACTGGGTCAGGGGATTGCGGCCGAAATGAAAAAGAGACTATCGAATTAATCAATCAACCTTCAAGGAGGCTAGAAAATGAAAAAATATGTTTGTGGTGTATGCGGTTATGAATATGATCCGGTCAACGGAGACCCGGAAAACGGTGTGCCGAAAGGTACGGAATTTAAAGATCTGCCGGAAGACTGGACCTGTCCGGTTTGCGGCGCGGAAAAGAGTGAGTTTTCTCCAGCCTGATATTTAACATCAAGGGAGTGTTTGTATGGATGACAAAATTCGCGAGGCCCTGCAGCAGGCCTATGTTGGTGAAGCAAAGGCTGCCCTCAGGCTCAAGGTTTACGCCGAAAAGGCGGATGACGAGGGCTACAAACAGATTGCGCGTCTGTTCCGCGTGATTGCTTTTTCCGAAGAGATTCACGGCAAGCGCGCGTTAAGAGTGCTCAAGGAAGTCAAAACGACGGAAGAAAATCTGGCCGCCAGTTTTGAATCGGAAAAAGCCGTTGCGGAAATCGCCTACGACCGTTTTGTAAAAATGGCCGAGCAGGCAGGCGACAAACCATCTCTGCTGCATTTCAGTCAGAGCCGGGACGTGGAAGAGACGCACGCCAATCTTTACAAGCAGGCCATGAACCATTTCATGGAAGAACGCGAGACGGTTTATCATGTGTGCAAAGTCTGCGGATATGTATCCGACGGTGTGCTGCCGGATGAATGTCCTGTCTGCGGCGCGAAAAAAGAGCAGTTTACAACTTTCGATCAATAAGAAGTTGTCTTTTGAAAGTAAGCGAGACGAGTTTGTGAGCAAGATGATGGTTACACGCCGCATAATCTTTTATGTGATATTGCTCTTACTGCTGGTGTTCCCGCAAAAATCGTTTAGCGAGGAAAAACCATCAATGAGTGGTGAAAAACCATCAGCCGCCCAGGAAAAACCATCGGCCGGCGAGGGAATGTCATCGGTTGGTGAGAAAAAGCCGTCGGTTGGCGAAGAAAAGCCATTATGGGAATTAGGCATCGGCGGTGGATTTTTACTGATGCCGGATTATCGTGGTTCCGACAAAATTCGACCCTATATTTTGCCGTTCCCTTACGCGGTTTATCGCGGAGGTATTCTAAAGTTACAGGACAAGAAAATATCCGGTAGAATATTTACAACCGACCGCGTGTTACTTGACATCAGTGGTTATGGTGCGGTGCCTGTGCGCAGCGGCGATAACGACGCGCGTGCCGGTATGCCGGATATCGATGCCACATTCGAGCTGGGACCGGCGTTGCGCATAAAGTTTTTAGACTCCAAAGAATACAAGTATCGTTTGAGTATGTCACTGCCCGTGCGCGCAGTCTTTTCAACGGATTTTCGTTCTGTGCGTTATGAAGGCTGGGTATTTGCGCCAAGATTAAACTTTGAAAAAGGCAATGTGATTCCGGGGACGGGTTTATCTCTGGGGGTATCTGTCGGCCCCATGTTTGCTGATAACGGCTACCATGACTACTTCTACGAAGTTGAACCGGCATATGCCACTGCGACGCGTCCGTTCTATACTGCAAAGGCGGGCTACAGCGGTTCGACCCTGACTGTCGGATTAGGGAAGGAATATAAACAATTTATTTTTTCCGCATTCGTCAGTGCTGATTTTTTACAGGGAGCCGTGTTTGAAAACAGTCCGCTTGTGAAAACGAAAACATCCCTGATGGGCGGATTCGGTATCTCCTGGGTCTTTCTGAAATCAAAAAAGGTGGTAACCGACGAAACCCCGTATTAAGTTTTATGCAATTTACTGAAAAGGGAAAATTCATGCTTGTTCTCATCGTACGCTGGCTGGTCATTACCGTGGCGATCCTGATTGCCTCAACGATTGTTCCCGGTATTCGGGTGGAGTC
>CAYULE010000021.1:14634-16294 GCA_964445385.1 uncultured Smithella sp. | reverse complement strand
GGGGATGACGGGAAATGGCGCTAGACGCGACACTCAATCTCACTCCCGCGATGAAGCAGTACGTCGACATCAAGAAAAAATATCCCGACTGCATTTTATTTTATCGTATGGGCGACTTCTATGAGATGTTTTTTGAAGACGCCCTGACGGCGGCGCCGATTCTCGAAATTACATTGACATCAAGAAATAAAACAAAGGAAGACGCTGTCCCGTTGTGCGGATTTCCGTATCACGCCGCCTCCGCATACATTACCAAACTCGTGGAAAAAGGCTTCAAGGTGGCCATCTGTGAGCAGGTGGAAGATCCCAAAAACGCCAGGGGAATCGTCAAACGCGATGTCATCCGCGTGATTACACCCGGTCTGGTGCTGGATGAAGAAAATTTGAAAGCCGGAGAAAATAATTTCCTGGCCTGTATCAGTTCCGGTGGGATTTCACTGGGGCTGGCTTTTCTCGATCTATCCACCGGCGAGTTTCAAGTCGGTGAATTTTCCGGTCGTGATGCGCTCCTGGCTGCTGTGAGTAGTCTGGATTTCAAGGAATTGCTCATAAGCCGTGCATTTCCTGATCCGGTATTAACAAAAATGCTGGAAGCGCAAATGCCGGCCGGTTGTGTCAATGCCATTGATGAAACCAATTTTGAATCAGGTCAGGCCGATGAGATCCTGAATCGGGAGCTGGACGCCGATGTTCTGGAAAAATCAAAAATTAAAGATCGTGCGGCAGCCAAAATTGCCGCCGCCGTTATTTTACGTTACGTCAATTCAACGCAGATGGTCCGCGCCTCTCACATTTCCGACATCAAATGGTACTCGCCGGATAATTATCTGATTCTGGATGAGACAGCCCGTCGAAATCTTGAAATATTTTCGACGATTCAGGATAATACCCGAGCCGGCTCGCTTTTTTCCCTGATCAATGAAACGCTCACGCCGATGGGGACGAGACGACTGCGCTGGTGGATGAGTTATCCGCTGGTGCTGCCCGAAAAAATCCGCGCACGGCTCGCGGCTGTCGCGGAAATCAAGGACGCTCATCCCGTGCGGTCTAATCTGCGCAAGACGCTTTCACGTATTTATGATCTGGAAAGACTGGCCGGCCGTGTCGCGCTCAGAATGGCGACGCCGCGCGATCTGATCGCGCTGAAATTGTCGCTGGCCATTTTGCCCCAACTGCAATCCCTGTTCATGGATTTTACCGCGCCCGCACTGACAGCGATTCGCAAAGAGATGACGGACATGTCCATACTTGTGGATTTGATTTCCCGCGCGATTGTTGCTGATCCACCGCCCCGCACCCAGGACGGGGGATATATCGCTTCCGGTTTTGATGACGGGCTCGACGCGCTGCGCTCGATCAGCCGTGACGGCAAAAAATGGATTGCCCAGCTTGAGGCCAAAGAAAGGCAGGCAACGGGCATCAACTCGCTCAAGGTCGGATTTAATAACATCTTCGGCTACTATATCGAAGTGACCAAAGCCAATGCCGGGCTTGTGCCGGATTCCTATGTGCGTAAACAAACCCTGGTCAATGCGGAGCGTTATATCAATCAGGAATTAAAGGAATTCGAGCAAACCGTGCTCCATGCCGAAGAAAAAATCCGTGAGCGTGAAAATGAACTTTTTGATCAGCTGCGTGATGATCTGATGCCATACGTTCC
>CAYULE010000021.1:0-14534 GCA_964445385.1 uncultured Smithella sp. | reverse complement strand
GCGTCGGACAACCTGATGAAAGGCCAGAGTACCTTTATGGTGGAAATGATGGAGACAGCCCGTATCCTGACGGACGCGACGCCTCGCAGCCTGGTCATTCTGGATGAGGTGGGCCGGGGCACGTCGACGTTTGACGGATTAAGTATTGCCTGGGCGGTGGCCGAATACATTCACGATTTTCGCGGGCAGGGGATGCGCACCTTGTTTGCCACGCATTATCACCAGTTGACGGATCTGGCGGCGTCTAAAGAAGGCGCAAAAAATTACAATATCGCCGTAAAGGAATGGGGCGAAAAAATTATTTTCCTGCGCAAGATCATGGCAGGCGGGACAAGCCGCAGCTACGGCATCGAAGTGGCGCGGATTGCCGGCGTACCCGGTGAAGTGATTACACGGGCCAAAGAAATTTTGCGTAATCTGGAGAAAGGGGAGTTCGATGAAATCGGCATGCCTCGTATTGCCCGGGGTAAGAACACGGTGACGCAGGGGAATCCTCAGTTAAATCTGTTTGTGGAAAGTGATGACGTCGTTCTTGAGGAACTGCGCCAAATTGATATTTCTTCCATGACGCCGCTTGAGGCGCTCAATAAATTAAGCGAACTGATCAGTAAATTATGACGTCCAGGCAGATGCGGGATAAGCGTAGCTATTTGTATTTCAGGCAGGCCAGTCTCACCTGTCTTTGGTCACTGAATCCCTGAAAGACTTTGGATATGCCGTCTTGTAACAGCGTGGTCATGCCTCCGGCAATGGCTGTTTGATAAATGGATTCGGGATTTTCTTTTCTGCGGATCATCCGTTTGATCTGAGGGGTAAAAATAAAAATTGCGGAGACACACATCCGGCCTTTGTAGCCGGTCTGACCACAGTCGTCGCATCCCCTGGGGCGGAAAAAGGAAAGATGATCCGAATAGGGGATATTGAGTTTGTCAAAGGCTTCTTTTCCATATAGTTCCGCAAGTTCTTCATACTCTTCCCGGCTTGGATAGTATTTTTCCTTGCATTTCGGGCAGAGTGCTTTAATCAGTCTTTGCTCTACAATAGACAGCATGGCATCAGCAAAAAGAAGATGGTTTATCCCGATGTCCAGACACCTTTCGATGGTATCGATAATGCTTTCAGCCCGGATGGTGCTCAAAACGAGGCGTCCTTTAAGAGAGGCCTCCATGCAAAGTCCGGCTGTTTCCAGATCATGAATCTGGCTGACCATGATGACATCCGGATCCGCATGGATCAATGAACGAAGTACCCCGGGAAAATCAAAACCTTGTTGTGGATCAACGGGCACTTGTCTCAAGCCGTTTTGAATGATTTCGACGGGTTCTTCCACGGTCCATATTTTATTCTCCGGTGAGTTGATGTTTTCGAGACAGGCATGAAGCGTTGTAGTGATGCCGGCACCGGCTGGTCCCACAATGAGTATCATGCCACGCGGTTGTCGCAAAATGTTAATCAGGTCGTTATAATTATTTTCCGATAAACCAAGCAGTTCCAAAGGTAATTTTTTTGTTTTGGCCGCAATATGAATGACGGTATCTTCCATTCCGACTCGTGTTGGAATAACAGCAACCCGCATATTGATTTCTTCTCCCGACGGCCGTTTTAATTTCAGCTTTCCATTTTGGATAATCGCCCGGTTCTTGACGTTGAGATTGGCCAAAACCTTAATCTCATCCGTCAACTTTTCATATTCGCTATCCGTGAGTATCTGATGTTTCAGGCATTGGCCGTCAATCCGAATACGCAAAGAAACATTTTTATTGACGGGATCCGGCTCGAAATGAATGTCCGAGGCGTGGCGGCTACAAGCGTCACAGACGATATGGGTTAACAACGAGGAGCCAGAACTCTCCGGCTTGGGCATGACAACATCGGGTTTTTCAGGGACCTCGTTCATTTGATGAATATTCGGGGGGGGATCCGTTTCGGCGGTGATGGCCGTCGTTTCCTGCTGTAGTCCTTCTGATTCGGACAAGTTGTGCAAAGGATATTCCGGAGTGTCAGCAGGTTTGTTTTCCTGTGAGGATACGACAACATTTTGCAAAGCGACCTTGGGTTGTGGTGTGTCCCAAGGTTCCGGTTTCGGAATGATCATGCTTTCCGGGGCAATCTTTATATCCGGCTTAGCGATCCTGTCGTCAATCGGCGGACGAGGGGAAGCGATTTCGTTCAGCGGGAACGGTTTGACCGATGACATCGGTTCGTTTTTTTTGCTTGACGTTGCTTTCGCGTCCAACTCTGAATAGGAGCGATCAATCAGTTTCAAAATATCCACAGGCAGAGCAACGATATATTGAATCGAATTGGTCTCCATTATTCTTTCGATTTCACGCTTCTTGCTATAGTCCGACGGGTCGTCGACGAGGACGAGGATTTTGCCTTTAACTACTTTTAATGGAAACCACAGCATGTTGACCAGAGAAGATTTTTCAATACCGGCAAGCAGATTGTGCATAACCGGCATCTCGTCACTGTAAGCCGTGAATGGACAGGAAAAATACTCCGACAGCGCCGCGCCAATAGCGCTTTTGGAGATTTTGTATCGATCCATCAGAATGGTTGCAAGGTCTGCTTTTGTTTCAAAGGCTTCTTTTTGCGCTTTATCTATTTGCTCGGAGGTGATCACACCGTCCCGAATCAATTTGTCCATTTTTGAACTGTATTTTAGATTGGACTGTGAAAAATCCAATTTTTGGAAAAAGGCTTTAGCCAGACAGCCTCCGATTTCATCTAAAAATATTTGACGGTATTCATCAATCGTTTCGCCGTCCTTTTTATTCATGATTTCCATGACACCTACAATGATGCCGTCGTGCTGAATGGGGCTGGCGATGATCTGACCGGTTGTAACTCCGGTATTATTATCAAGTGTCGTGTCAAAACTCAGCGCGTCATTGATTTTTCTGATCTCCCGCTCGTGATATGCGTCGGCTATGTGGAGCAGCCTGTTCTTCTGGGCGACATAACCCGCGAAAGTCGAATAATCAATCGGGAAACGTATTTCCTTCGTTTTAGCGCCGTCACTTTGCAGTGTGAAAATTTCTTTTTTCCCCTTGTCAATCAAATAAAGGGTAAGGAGGTGAATATTGAAAAGCTTACGAATGTCTTCTTTGATATCCACGACGATTTCCCGAAGGGTGTCGGCGGTATTGATCCGGTTCGTAATATTCTGAATGTCCTTATGAAACTCATAATTTTTTAACAGCTCTTCAACCTGAGGCGCTTCGGAGATTTCCTCCTTCTGTGATTTTTTATTATATGTGGTTATTTTAGGCATAATATAATCTGTGATCACCCGATGATTCATATTGGAAAAATAATCTTTTATTACAAAGCAAAGGGTGTGCCGTGAGAGGATATTAATATTAATGTATATGGATAATAAAAGGTTACGACCTTATGAAACGATAAATTCGGCAGCGTCGTGTTCAGGCTGAATGATTCATTTTGACCCTGAAGTTCCGGTTTGCCATGCGGCTTAAAGATTATAGGTTTTTACTTTTCTCTTGAGCGTAGAAAGGGAAATGCCCAGCGCTTTTGCAGATTGCGAATAATTTCCGTTAAATTTTTTCAGCGCCTGGCTGATACATTTTTTTTCAGTGGCTTCGAGCGGCAATATTTCACCTTCATCCGGAACCATCGGGCTGACCGGTGATGGTGAGGTCATTCCGTTTCTCAGCAAAAGAGAAGGCCTGAGAGGCTGACCGCGTTGAATAATGAGCGATCTCTCGATGACATTTTTCAATTCACGTACATTTCCCGGCCAGGCATACTCCATCAACTTACCGAGTTCGGCATCCGACAGATGAATATTCGTGTCTCTGGACATCCTGCCGATGAAATATTCGCACAGTTTGGGAATGTCTTCTTTTCTGTCGCGCAGGGGCGGGATATGCAGGCGAATGACGCTGAGGCGATAATAGAGATCACTGCGGAACGTTTTATCTATAATAGCCTCTTCCAGATCATTGTTGGCGGCTGCTATAATACGCACATTAATGGGTTTGACCGTCTCACTCCCTATGCGACGGATTTTCTTTTCCTCCAGAACACCCAGTAGTTTGGATTGTAAATGAATCGGCATGGAACCGATTTCATCCAATACGAGTGTTCCTCCTTCGGCCAGCTCAAAAATCCCTTTGCGCGATGTGCTGGCGCCAGTGAAAGCGCCTTTTTCTGAACCGAATAATTCGGCTTCAATCAGGTTTTCAGGGAAGGCGGCACAATTGGCTATTAAAAAAAGTTTGGCCGGCAGGGTGCTTTTTAAATGAATGGCGCGGGCTACAACATTTTTCCCCGTTCCTGTCTCGCCGGTAATGAGAACAGGTGCGTCGCTGTCCGCCGCCAGATCGATCAACCGAATTATCTCTTTAAATATACCTTGACCGGCGATCAGATCGTATTGTTCATTTTCTCTCGTGTTCTGGTAGTTCTGGATTTGTTCGGCTTTTTCCAGTTCTTGAGTACGAAAGGCCTGTTTGATGGTTAATTCGAGCTCGGCCATTTCAAAAGGTTTGGAAAGGTAGTCATGAGCGCCTACTTTAATGGCTTCTATGGCATTGCTGAAACTCGGATAAGCGGTGACAAAAATTATTTTGGTTTGTTCGTTTTGCTTGAGAATGGAGGGGCAAAGGGACACGCCTTCCGTGTCGGGAAGTTTTTGATCGAGAATAACCACGTCAATTTTCGTTTCCGTACAGGTTCTCAGACCGTCTTTGCCGGTATTGGCAATGAGAACGTCTGTATTTTCGTCGCTGAACAAATCGCTTACGGTTTCGCAAAAAATATCGTTGTCGTCGATAATCAGGATTTTTCTTTTAATCTTGAGCATATGTTTTACGACCTTCAGGCAGGATCACCGTTACCCTTGTTCCTTTTTCTTTGGCGCTTTTGATTTCCATGTTTCCTTTCATGAGTGTTACCATTTTTAACGTGATCATCAGGCCTAAACCCGTGCCGCGTATTTTTGTCGTGAAGAAAGGTTTGAAAAGATTGGCCTGGGCTTCCTTGGACATGCCGCAGCCATTATCTTCAACAACAATCGAAATGAGACCATCCAGTTTGAGTGCTCTGATATTGATTTTCGGGTTGTCTTTACCGTCCAGCGCATCAGAAGCGTTGGTGATCAAGTTCAGCATGATCTGATGCAGGAGGCGGGGATCCGCGCTGATGGTTATGACATCTGACTCAACGGTTTTGCTTATTTTAATACCGGATTGATGTAAATCGTTGCTGACCAGCGCGATGAAGCGGGTCAAAAAATCATCAATCTGCACATTTTGAATTTCAGGATTTTCGAAGATACTGAAGCTTTTCAGCGCCCGCAGGAGAAATTCAACGCGCGAAATTTCGGTCATGGCGCGATCAACGAACTTTTCAACAGCCGCGGGAGAGTATTCACTGAGATTTCTTTTCAGGACACTTAACGTCATTTTGATCGAATTTATCGGGTTTCCCAGTTCATGTCGAATGCCTGAAAAAACATAGCCGATGTTGTCCATGGAATTTACGGCTTCCGCAATGGATTCCAGGCGGCTCCTTTCCGTAATGTCCCGGATGATGATCCAGATGAAGCTGTCGGAAATCATGTAAGGGGTATAACCCAGCAGCCGATTCTTAAAGCGTAATGTGTAATTTTTTCCGAAAATTTCGTCTTCGGGTTTGCTGCCGTAGTCCGTTAAAAGCAAAGACAGGAGATTTCGATATTCCAATAAATTCTGGTTATTCTGGAAAATCTCTGTGGCAAATTTATTTTTAAAGATGAGTTCATTTTTTTTGATACCCAGAATGACGATACCCAGATCAATCGTCTCCATGATACTGGCATATAAAGAATGATCCAAATTTTTTTCCGTGTACGTCATAGGGTGCTTTTCTGTTGCAACATCATGCATAGTATGAATAAAATCTTTGCAAATGTCATCATTAAGAGATATTTAATCACCATAATCAAGTGGTACGGTTAGGCAAGTTTCGTGTTTTGATATAAATAATTACTTGTATTGTCAAGGATATTTTCGTGCAAACCCTTAAAAAAATCATGCTGATTCTGGTGATTGTGGCAGCCATCATCACGGTGGCCATATTTTACGCGCCCAGGTATCTGGCTTATTCAACCAACTACAAAAAAGTGGACGCCGTTGTTATTCTATTGGGGCCCGTTTTTAACGATCGGGAGAAGCATGCCCGGGATTTGATTGAAAAAGGCATGGCTGACTATCTCATTATTCCGGCGTACAACAAAACATATCACGTTGATCATGGAACGTTAAAACCTTTATCTATCAAAACGGACAAAAACAATATCCCGGGTAAAAATAATACGGTCGTGCCGCCATATTATGAAGATACGCACCTTGAGTTAATTGAAGCAAAAAAGACAATGAAAATGTATGGACACAAGTCGGCGATATTTGTCAGTTCACCCTATCATATGCGCCGCATTCAAATCATGGTCCATAAAGAATTTGACCGTCAATCCGAATATTATTTTTCACCGACACCCTATGATCAGGCTCCTTTGAACATTTGGGAATTAAAGGCGTCTGACTGGAGAAAAGTACGGAGAGAATGCGCCAAGATTGTATGGTTTATGATCTATTATCCATGGACATAAGGGGTGGGTTGAATCGATTTTAGTTGTCCGGCTTAAGATACGGAAGGGCCAGTTGAACTTTTTTCAGCGCTTGTTTTTCAATCTGACGGGCACGTTCGCGCGTGATGTTGTATTTGTCGCCGATTTCCTGAAGCGTCAACGGATCATCCGCCATAACGCGGTGCTGGATGATGTAACTTTCCCTCTCATTGAGCTTGGCCAGGGCACCGGCGATATCGCGTTTGACCAGGCTTCGTTCCTCGTTCTTAATTAAGGACACTTCCTGATCATCTCCTTCGTGGGTTAGAAAATCAAGATGAGAGGTATCTCCATCATCATTGATAAATTCATTGAGCGACAAATCGCGTGTGCCCATGCGCAAATCCATTTCGGCGACCTCTGAACCTTTTACGCCCAGAGAATCCGCGATTTCACTGAATTCAGGATTTCTTTTAGAAATCGTTTCCAGTTGCTTTTTGGCCTGACTGAGCTTGAAGAAGAGCTTTCTCTGGGCCTGCGTCGTGCCGATTTTAACGATACTCCATGATTTGATCAGATAATTCTGAATATAGGCGCGAATCCACCACACGGCGTAGGAGATCAGGCGATAGCCTTTATAGGGGTCGAACTTTTTTACGGCGTGAATCAGTCCGATATTCCCTTCTTGAATCAAATCGGCCAGTTTAAAGCCGTAATTGCGGTATTCATGGGCGATCTTGACAACAAAACGCAGGTTGGAGACAATCAGCTTTTCCGCAGCCTCCATATCGTTGTATTTCTTGAGCTGGACAGCGAGTTTGAATTCTTCCTCGGCGGTCAGCAGCGGAAAGCGGTTGATCTCGGTAATATATAAGTCAAGAGTGCCGGTGACGATCGGTAACTTCAACGTTTGGGCCTCCTCAATAAATTAAACATAGATGCTTTGTATCGAAGAGTGAATTTGCGGTCAAGCAAATATTTCCTCTTCTTGACAGGCAAACCATGAATGTTTATTCTATGATAAAATACCTAAGGAATTGAAATGAAATCAGTTAACAAGACGATGATTGAGTCGGCCATCAAACTGGCCAGAGAGGTTAAAGCCGGTTGTGTTCTGGTGTGCGTGGATGTGAAAAATGAACTTGCCGATTTACCGGAAGAGGTCAAAACATCGGTTCATTTCATTCTGGTCACTAGAGAGGATGAAAATATACCGGAAAATCTGGCGAAATACGTAAAGAAACTGGATGTCCCCAATGTGAATTTGACCCGGGTGGGTAAAATAAAAATCGCGATTGCCAAGGGGATCGTTTCCGGGCTGTTTAACAAAGGAGACAAAATTATTTGCCTTTCCGGTGTGCCAAAATTCGGTTACGCGGACAGTATTTTTTTTATTGACGTTGGCCGCGAATTTGAAATTCTGACATCCGATTTTATTAATGATGTCGTCGAAGCTGTGCAGCCCGAAGTCTTCAACGCAACTTTAAATATTGCCTGCGAACTGGCCGCGCAAGGTCGGGAATGCCGGAAGGTGGGAACGATCTTTGTGCTCGGGGATGAGGAAAAAGTCTTGCAGCTTTCCCGGCAGATGATTATGAATCCGTTTTCCGGTTATTCAGAAGACGAACGTAATATTTTAAATCCGGAGCTGGAAGAAACCATTAAAGAATTTTCGGCCATCGACGGCGCGTTTGTCATCAAGTCCAACGGTGCGATTATCACTGCCGGAAGGCACTTGAGCGCTGCGCTAGACAGTAAGGATTTTCCGCCGGGACTGGGCAGCCGCCACATTGCCGCGGCAGGCATTACCAATGTCACAAAGGCAGTGGCAATGGTCATTTCCGAATCTTCGGGAAACGTAAGCGTTTTTAAAAACGGGAAACTTTTTGTAACGATTGAAAAACCAGTGGAATAGAAAGAGGTCCATGATGAGATTTGATAAATTCACATTAAAAGTACAAGAAGCGCTTCAGGATGCACAGACGTTTGCCGGCACAATGGGGCACCAGTCGATTGAACCAGAGCATCTTCTTGTCTGTTTTCTAAAGCAGGAAGACGGCATTGTCAGCGCTATCCTGAATAAACTGAACGCTTCCCCCCGGAAGGTGGAGCAGGAACTGGAACGCTATCTGAAAAAACAGCCCAGCGTTCAGGGCGCGGGCACAGGCCAGGTATATATGGGAGGCAGGCTCAATCAAATATTCGATAAGGCACTGATTGATGCGGCGCAGCTTAAAGATGAATATATCAGCGCGGAGCATGTGCTGGTGGCCATGTCTGAGGAACAAGAGGGGCAGGCTGGTAAAATCCTGCACCAGAACGGTATCACGAAAGATAATATCCTTAAGGTGCTGGTCGATATTCGCGGCAATCAGCGCGTGACCGATCCAAATCCTGAGGGGAAATACCAGGCCCTTGAACGCTACGCCAGGGATTTTAACGAACTGGCGCGCAAAGGGACGTTTGATCCGGTGATCGGTCGTGATGAGGAAATTCGGCGTGTCATGCAGGTACTTTCGCGGCGCACCAAGAATAACCCGGTGCTCATCGGCGAACCAGGCGTCGGCAAGACGGCCATTGTGGAAGGTTTGGCGCAGCGCATCGTCAACGGCGACGTGCCGGAAAGTCTCAAAAACAAACGTGTGATTGGTCTGGACGTTGGCGCTTTGATCGCGGGGGCTAAATACCGTGGTGAATTTGAAGAACGCCTGAAGGCGGTTTTGAAGGAAGTGATCAGCGCCGAAGGCGAGATTATTCTCTTCATCGATGAAATTCATACCGTGGTTGGAGCAGGCGCGGCGGAAGGGTCCATGGACGCCTCTAACATGCTCAAGCCTGCGCTGGCGCGCGGTGAGTTACGTTGTGTAGGCGCGACCACGCTTAACGAATACCGTAAATATATCGAAAAGGATGCGGCGCTGGAAAGGCGCTTTCAGCCGGTTTTAGTCAAGGAACCGACGGTGGAGGATACCATCGCCATTTTGCGTGGTCTCAAAGAACGTTATGAAGTTCATCACGGCGTGCGAATTAAAGATTCGGCGATTATTGCGGCTGCGACACTCTCGCACCGGTATATCGCCGACCGGTTTCTGCCGGACAAGGCCGTGGACCTGATTGACGAAGCCGCGTCGCGCTTGAGGATCGAGCTCGACAGCATGCCTTTGGAGATCGACACGATTGACCGGAAAATCATTCAACTGGAAATTGAAAAGCAGTCTCTGAAGAAAGATACGGATAAGGCCGCAAAAGAGAGACGGGACAAGATTGAAAAAGAATTAGCCGAGTTGAAATCCAGCATGGATCAGATGAAGGTACACTGGTCGGCGGAAAAGGACATCATTAAAAGGATTCAGCAGATCAAGAGCCAGGTGGAATCGCTGAAAATTGAGGAAGTTAACGCCCAGCGGCAGGGCGATCTGGCAAAGGCCGCGGAAATCCGTTACGGCAAATTGGTGGCGCTCGATCGCGAGCTTCAGGACGAGCAGAAAAAGCTGGAAGAAACACAGAAGAACAATCAGATGCTCAAAGAAGAGGTGGATGCCGAAGACGTGGCGGAAGTGGTTGCCAACTGGACGGGCATTCCGCTTTCGCGCATGATGGAAAGCGACGTTCAGAAACTCATTCATATGGATGAGCGTCTCAAGATGCGAGTGATTGGCCAGGATGAAGGCATTGAGGCGGTGTCCGCAGCGCTCAGACGTGCGCGCTCCGGCCTTCAGGATCCGAACCGTCCCATTGGATCCTTCATTTTCCTTGGACCCACCGGCGTGGGTAAAACTGAACTGGCGCGGGCTCTGGCGGAATTCATGTTTGACAATGAGCAGGCCATGGTCCGTATCGACATGTCGGAATACATGGAAAAACATGCAGTGGCGCGTCTGATCGGCGCTCCACCCGGTTATGTCGGCTATGATGAGGGCGGGCATCTCACTGAAGCCGTCCGGCGTAAACCTTATTGCGTGCTGCTTTTCGATGAAATTGAAAAAGCGCATCCGGATGTCTTCAACATTCTGCTTCAGATTCTGGATGACGGACGGCTTACCGACGGTCACGGCCGCACGGTGGATTTCAAAAATACCGTGGTGATCATGACATCCAACGTCGGCAGCCAGTGGATTCAGGACCCGTCGCTTGACGACGAAGAGAAACAAAACCGCGCAATGGAAACACTGCGGGCAACGTTCAAACCGGAATTTTTAAACCGCATTGACGACATCATTATGTTCCACGCGCTGGCGCTCAATGATCTTTATAGAATCGTCGATATTCAGTTGGGGTTAATAGATAAGCGTCTCAAGGAACGCAAACTCAGCATCGAATTGACAGACGTGGCGAAAAAATATATAGCCGAGCAGGGTTACAGCCCGGTTTACGGGGCGCGACCGCTTAAACGCTCACTGCAAAAAATGGTTTTAGATCCGCTCGCAATGGATATTCTGGCCGGGAAATTTGCCGAAGGCGATCACATTGTCATCGGTGTGTCCCAAGGGCAGATTACATTTAGCAAAAAATAGACTGTGGTCTATTAGGCTGTAGTTACTAATCGGCTAACAGTCTCGCGCCCCCTTCAGGGGGACAGTCTAACAGCCTATTTGGGAGGGGGATTTTTATGTCGGAAGAGAAAAAAGGTGAAGGATTTGTTATTAAAGACAGGCGTTTTTCGGAAGAGACGGAAAACAAAGAAGTACCGGCAGCCGCGACGCAACCGGATGTAAAAGAAAAAGCAGAAAAACCCGCAACGGAACCCTTGGATTATCCGCCGGTCAATTTTACAAATTTCGTCATATCGCTGAGTACTTCTGCCCTATTTCAATTCGGTGATTTTCCGGAATTTGAGGGAAGCAAGGCTGAGAAAAATCTTCCGGCCGCCAAGCAGACGATCGATATTCTGGATATGCTTCATGAGAAAACCAAAGGCAATCTCGATTCGAATGAAGCGAATTTAATCCAAGGTGTCCTCTATGAACTGAAAATGCGCTATGTCAAAGAAAAGGGCTGACATGCTCTTCAAGGCGCCGGCAAAAATAAATCTTTTCCTGCATGTTCTGCGGAAACGTTCCGATGGTTACCATGATCTGGCGTCCGTCATGCAGCAGATATCCATTTATGATGAATTAGAATATTCCCTCCGGCCAGAGGGAATTGTTCTTCAATGTCCCGGCACGAATCTGCCGACGGACGAAAAAAATCTTGTTTTCCGTGCCGCTCAGGCGATTTTCAATTTTACCGGCTATGCAGGCGGTGTCAATATCACACTCCGCAAATTCATTCCGGAGGCCGCAGGTCTTGGGGGTGGAAGTTCGGACGCTGCCACAACGCTCATGGCCTTAAATGACCGGTGTTCACTGAACGTGAGTCAAAATGATTTGATGAAACTGGGGACAAAGCTTGGTGCGGATGTTCCTTTTTTCATTTTTGGAAGACAAGCCTTTGCTTCGGGCATTGGCGATAAGCTTCAAATCCTGCCTGATTTCCCTCAACTTAATATGGTTTTAATCAATCCGGCCTTTTCCCTTTCCACAAAAATGGTTTACGAAAACCTTAATTTAGCATTGACAAAGAAAAAAAATAGTTATAGCATTCCGCGATTTTACGCAGTAGGCGACGTAATTCGGGAATTGCATAATGATTTAGAATCTGTATCACTTACGATGTATCCCGAATTAAAAGATTATAAGCAGATGCTGATGAAAGAAGGTGCCCTGGGTGCTTTGATGTCGGGCAGTGGACCCACGCTATTTGGCTTATTCGAGGATGAAAAATCGGCTCAAGAAGCGCGGGATGCTATTTTGAAAAAAGTTTCAGGAGCATGTCTGGTCTTCTTTGCCCAATCACTGTAGTCGCTGTTATTATTCGTTATTTGTTGAATTTAGAAAGGCGATGGGGCGTCGTCAAGCGGTAAGACACAGGACTTTGATTCCTGCATTCGGAGGTTCGATCCCTCCCGCCCCAGCCAGAAAATTGCGGAGAAATATGTAAATGCTAGAAAGAATTAGAGTATTTTCCGGTAACGCCAATATATCCCTGGCGGAGAAAATATGTGAAAAACTAGGCGTCACACTGGGTAAAGCTAATGTTACAACCTTCAGTGATGGAGAAACGCGGGTCGAGATTAATGAAAATGTTCGGGGTATGGATGTTTTCATTATTCAGTCCACCTGCACACCGGTCAATGTTACCTTGATGGAATTGCTCATTATGATCGATGCCATGAAACGCGCCTCTGCGGATAGAATCACTGCCGTCGTCCCTTATTATGGATATGCCAGACAGGATCGAAAAGTTGCTCCCCGTGCGCCTATTTCAGCAAAATTAGTGGCTGATTTGATTACTACCGCCGGCGCCCAACGCCTTCTATCCATGGATTTACATGCGGGTCAGATTCAGGGTTTCTTCAATATTCCCGTGGACAATCTTTTTGCTACGCCGGTTCTGATTGATTATATGAAAAGAAATTATCAGGATAATACAGTGGTTGTATCTCCGGACACCGGTGGTGTGGAGAGAGCGCGGGCTTTCGGGAAGAGGTTAGGGGCATCTCTGGCCATTATTGATAAAAGAAGAGAAGGACCTAATGAAGCCCAGGTGATGAACATCATCGGTAATATTAAAGGAAAACGGGTAATCATACTGGATGATATGGTCGACACGGCCGGAACCGTTGTTCAAGCGGCCAATGCGCTAACGGATGCTGGCGCTCTTGAAGTATCCGTCTGCTGTACGCACCCGGTTTTATCGGGTCCGGCGATTGATCGCATTGAAAGCTCCAACATTAAGGAATTTATCGTTACGGATACAATCCCTTTGAGTGAAAAGGCGGCCAACTGTAAACAAATAAAAATATTATCGGTGTCCGGTCTCTTATCCGAAGCAGTGCGCCGCATATATTATAACGATTCAGTAAGCTCATTATTTATTTAGGAGGAGAGGGGTAAATGGAAATAACCGATTTGGCGGCGCAAGTCCGTAAAGAACAGAAAAAAGGTCCGGCCCGCCGGTTGCGGCAGCAGGGATTTGTGCCGGCGATTTTTTACGGCGGATCCACGGAAAATATGCAACTGGCCGTGAAGAGCATCGACCTGCAGAGGCTACGTAAAGAAAAGAAAGTCCACGCTTTTATCAAACTTATCATTGATGACGGCGGCAAGAAACTGGAGAAACTTTCTTTGATTAAGGAATTGCAGATTCAGCCTTTAACCGGAAAATTATTTCATGCGGATTTCTATGAAGTCGACATGAAAAAGAAACTCGCGTTTGACGTCACATTGAACTTTGTCGGCAAAGCGATCGGCGTGGAAAACGGCGGAGAATTGCAACACATCAAGCGCGAAGTCAAAGTTTTGTGCCTCCCGACGGATTTACCTGATCACATCGATGTGGATATTACAGCCATTGAGATTGGTCATTCCATTAAAGTCAAGGATATTAAAATTCCCGAAAGCTTGGCTCATCTGGATCCGCCCGATGCCGCGGTTGTATCGGTTGCCGCCGTCAAGGTGGTAAAGGCTGAAGCCGCCGCAGAAACTCCGGCAGCAGGTGAAGCGGCTGCCGCAGCAGAACCGGCTAAAGAAGAAAAGAAAGAAAAGGAAAAATAAGGTTTAATAAGATTTGGGCGGGAGATCATGCTTCCCTCTGCTTTGGCAAAAATATTTTCTCGTTTTCGAAAAGAGAGGGAACAAATGGAGTATCTGATTATCGGCCTCGGTAATCCGGGAAAACGCTATGAGTCAACCCGGCACAATATCGGATTCATGGCGCTCGACAGGCTGGCCGCTCAATTGAAAATAGCATTGAAGCAGAAAAGTTTCAACGCGCTGTGGGGTAAGGGGACCATTGCCGGGAGCAATGTTCTTCTGGCCCAGCCTCAAACATTTATGAATTTGAGTGGTACTGCGGTAAGGCAGTTGCAGTCGTTCTTTAAAATGGATATCAGTAATCTCATCGTTATTCACGATGATCT